>JBATKC010000301.1:0-4574 GCA_049669065.1 Gammaproteobacteria bacterium | reverse complement strand
GAACAGCGTCCCTGGGTCACGCTGCTGGTCGGACCGCCGGGCTTTGTGCGTTCGCCGGATCCGACCGGGCTGCGGATCGCCGCCGGCCCTCTACCCGGCGATGCCCTCTCCGGCTCGCTGGTTGCCGGCGCCGAACTCGGTCTGCTCGGTATCGATCTCGAGACCCGGCGGCGCAACCGGGTCAACGGCACGATCAGCGGAACCGGTACCGGTGGACTCAGCTTCGAGGTGACACAGGCGTTTGGCAACTGCCCCCAGTACATCACCGAGCGTGCATGGCAGCGGGTGGAGGTCAAACAAGATCAGGGGCCGGTCACCCGCCAGCGGCGTCTGGACGCATCGATGCAGAGCTGGATCCGCAACGCCGATACCTTCTTTGTCGCCAGCGGCTATCGTGAGCGTGGTGACGGCAGCAGCGATAACCCGGCGCACGGCATGGACGCTTCCCATCGCGGCGGTTCTCCCGGCTTTGTCACGGTCGAGAGCGAAACCCGGCTCGTGTTCCCGGATTACGCCGGCAACAACCATTTCAATACCATCGGCAACCTGGTGATGGAGCCGCGTGTCGGACTGCTGTTCGTGGATTTTGAGCATGGCAGTTTGTTGCAGATCAGCGGCAAGGCGACCATCGACTGGGATTCGCCGGAAGTGGCGCGGCAACCGGGCGCGCAACGCCTGGTGAGCATAGATATCGAAGAAATCGTGCGGCTCGACGATGTCCTGCCGCTACGCTGGAGCGCACCCAAAGGCTCGATCCGCTCGTTGCGGCTGGCCGAGAAGATCAAAGAGAGCGCGGACGTGACCTCGTTTGTGTTTACCGCGCGCGACGGCGGTGAGTTGGCGGACTTCGAGGCGGGTCAATATCTGCCGATCGAGATCCGTATCCATGGCCACGATCAACCACAGAAGCGGACCTATTCCTTGTCCAATGGTCCCGGCGAAGGCCGCTACCGGATCAGCGTCAAACGCGAGTCGCACGGCATTGTTTCGCGACATCTACATGACCATGTCGAGAGCGGCGAGATCATCAGCTCATCCAGACCAGAAGGGGAATTTATCCTGCAGCCTGGCGGTGGACCCATTGTGTTGATCAGTGCCGGTATCGGCCTGACGCCGATGGTCAGTATGCTCCATGCCCTCGCCAGGGAATCCGGAGGACGGCCGGTGTGGTTTTTCCACGGCGCCCGCGACGGCGCGCATCATCCGCTGGCGGACGAGGTGCGACAGCGGGTCGAAGGGCAGTCGGACATCAGTCTGCAGGTCGTCTACAGCCAACCGCGCAACGGTGACATCCAGGGTCGCGATTATGATCGCCGGGGTCATATCGATATCGATCTGCTCGAGTCGAGCGTGCCGTCCCTGCAGGCCGACTTTTATCTGTGCGGACCGACCCGATTTTTGGCCGAACTGGCGGCTGAGCTGGGCGCCCGCGGCGTACCGCAGGAGCGGATTCACACGGAGACCTTCGGACCGGCAGGCTGAGTCAGTCCGGGTTCGGATACTGCTGCCAGGCCGTGCGATGCTGCCCCCGCCTTGTATGATGGAGACCCCTTTTCGATGCAACAGACAGATGAGACGCCCTTCGACACTCGCCGTTTTGTTCCTTGCATCGATCACCGCGGCCGGCTGTGAGCGAGCAGGCGAAAAAAGCCCGGAACCGGCTCCCGTAGCACTGGTTGCCGGGGAAGCCGGCTTTGTCGGTACCGCGGTCTGCGCCGGCTGCCATGAAGACGCGACGGCGAGCTGGGCGGGGTCCCATCATGACCTGGCCATGCAGCCAGCGGACGCAACGACGGTGCTGGGGGACTTTGGCGATACCGCGTTTGACTACGCAGGCGCGAACTCCACCTTCATGGTCCGCGACGAGTGGAAATTTCCGCGCGATAAAACTGCCAGGCGCCCGGAGAGATCGACCCGAGTCGCCTCGGGTCAACCGCGTCCGGTATCGCCTGACGGGGCTTTATTCCACATTGATGACGATCTTGCCCCGGGCGCGTCCTGTTTCCGAGTATCGGATCGCCTCCGGGACTTTGGCCAACGGATAACGTCGGTCGATGACCGGCGTCATCGATCCGGCCTGCATAAGCTTGGCCAGGAAGCTCAGGTCGCCGGGTTCGAGACGCGCCAGTAGCGTGACAATTTTTTGGTCCACGAACCACGACAATACGAGCGCCTTGAGCGGATTAATCAAAGGCGCGACCCAGTTGCCCTTGGCTCCGCCGACCAGCACCAGCGTCCCCTCGGGGTTCAGGACTCGCTGGTTCGCCAACGGTGAGTGATTGCCGACCATGTCGACGATCAGGTCGTAACGTTGCCCGCTCTTGGTGTAATCCTCCTCTTTGTAATCAAAGACGTGATCCGCACCGATCGACCGCACCATCTCCACATTGCGCGTGCTGCATACGCCGGTGACCTCCGCGCCGAACGACTTGGCGATCTGCACGGCAAACGTACCGACGCCGCCTGACGCGCCGTTGATCAGGACCTTTTGTCCCGGCTTTACTTGCCCCTTGTCGCGCAGCGCCTGGAGCGCGGTAAGCGCCGCGATCGGTACAGAGGCCGCCTGTTCAAACGTCATGTTGGCCGGTTTCAGCGCTATCGCCCGGTCTTCGCGAGTATTGACGTACTCGGCGAACGCCCCGGTCCACGCGCCGAACACCGCGTCTCCCGGTTTAAACCGCGTGACCTTGCTGCCCACCGCTTCGACCGTCCCCGCATAGTCGACACCGAGTCGTGTCTCTGTCGGTGCGCCCAGACCGGACATCAGACGCATGATATACGGTGAGCCTCTCATATAGTGCCAGTCGAGGGGATTGACCGACGCCGCATGTATCTTTACCAGGACTTCATCGTCCGCAGGCGTCGGTTTTTCGATGTCTGCATACTCGAGGACATCGGGTGAGCCATAGCAACGGTAGACAACGGCTTTTATGGTCTCCGAGCCAGACGCGACTGCCGGTGCGGGTCCACACGCAGAGTCGTGGCTCAGGACCAGCGCCAGCGAGATGATCGCGACCGCCAGGACAATCCCGATACCGCCCGCGATTTTGTAACGTAGCTTCATTTTTCTTCCTCTAATCATTCGGGGGCGGGCGCCGTTCGGCCAGGTCACAGGTACGCAGCCTACACGGTGACTATCTGCAAAAACCAGCCGTCGGTCCGTGGGGATGCAAAGACAAGCCTTGTCTCGCGAGGGGCCCTTTTTCCATCTGGCGCACGATATACAGGTTGCACGAGTGCCGCGCGGGCCAGGGATGGCCGTTAGCGGCCCCCGAGAGATGGGCTCGAATCGCCTCAAGGCGATCCTCGGGTCTACGACCCGCCTCCGCTGGGCTGCGGCGCCCAAAACGCTGACGCGTTTTGTCGAACTCCCGACCGCCTGGTTCGTAGCCGTATAAGCCACGAACCAGTATCTTTTAAATCAGTAAGTTAGATGGCCCGCCCTCATCCTTTCTGCCGCCAGACGCCGTCAGGAACCGCGAATTGCCGGCTCGACGCTACGTTTTCGCTACGCTGGCATCCACAACTCTGGCTTTCCGCACTAGCGATAGTCGTCTTCTCGCTGATGGCGGACGGCCAGAACGGTAACCGTCTGTTGGTTCTCGATTTCGAACAGTGCCACGTAACCTGCCGAGCCAAACGGAATGACGATTTCGCGGACAAACGGATTGGAATCCTCGGCCTTGCGACAGGAAAAAGGAAACTCCTCAAGAATGGTCCACGCACGATCGATAACGTCCAGCGCCCGCTCTGCGGCCTCGAGGTCCTGTTCGGCCAGGAAACCATACAACCTTTCAAGATCGGATTTCGCTTCCAGGGTGAAGCGGAGGCGGAAGCTCACCCGTTGCGATTCGAGGCGTCGAGGATGCCGCGCAACGAATCCATGACTTCCTCCTTCGATGCGTATTCACCCGAGGACTTCGCGGATTCCCGAGCTGCCAGTCCACGTGCGATGAACTCGCTATGGAGCTTGCGGTGTTCAATCTGCCGGCGAAGAGAGTCCTCGACAAAGCTGCTGAGCGATTCGCCTTCTCTCAGCACGCTTTCTGCTTCGTTTCGAAGGTCTGGCGTGACCCGCAGCGGCGGAATAGTTGCCGATTTCATGGCGCCCTCAAATGTATCGCATATGCAATGCATGGTACTCCGGCGTTACGCTATCTGCAATGGCCTGAGACACGTATGCTGACTTTCCGGCTCTGCGGCACTGTGGCAGTCGTCCTTTTCCTGATTGTAGCGGGTCCGGTCGTCGCTGCAGCGCCTTGCTATGCGTCGTCATCGCAGATCACACCGCCGACCGTATCCACGAGTACCGTGTGGCATTCGACGTCAAACCATTCCCTGAATCGGTCGAGGCTTCGATCCTTCGGCCACAGCGTTGGATCGGTGTACCATCCCTCGAGTTCGGATTCGAATAGCTGCCGGTAATTTTGCTGAATCCACCGCTCGAGCGTGGCGCCGGTGTCTGCAGCCTCATCGCCTATCAGGTAAACGGTTCGTTCTTCGTTCGCAGCCGTCAAAGTGATCGCTCCATCTCGGTCGCATGGATCCGCCTCGTTGATCCATACGACAGCCGG
>JBATKC010000300.1:0-19140 GCA_049669065.1 Gammaproteobacteria bacterium | reverse complement strand
AGCTGGAGCTGCTCACCGGCACGGTCGAGTTCCTGACCCGGACCGGTTACGAATATATCGGCATGGATCACTTCGCTCTGCCTGAAGACGAGCTGGTCAAGGCCCGTGACGCCGGTACGCTGCACCGCAATTTCCAGGGCTATTCCACTCACTCGGATTGCGATCTGGTCGCCCTCGGCGTCAGCTCGATCGGCAAGCTGGATACCTGCTACAGCCAGAATCTCAAACAACGCAAGGATTACTACGAAGCCCTCGATGCCGGCCGGCTGCCTATTTTCCGCGGCGTCGAGCTGAATCCCGATGACGTGCTCCGACGCGCGGTGATCCAGAGCATCATGTGCCAGGACGTCGTCGACATGCAGGCTTTCTCCGACGAGTTCGGCATCGATTTCCACGATTACTTCGCATCGGCGCTGGCCGCGCTGGAGCTCATGCAGCGCGACGGTCTGGTTTCCCTCGACCAGCGCCATATCCGCGTAAACCCCAAGGGCCGTTTCCTGCTGCGCCCGGTGGCCATGCCCTTCGATGCCTATCTGCAGGCCCGCGAAAGTCCGGGCCGATTCTCCAAGGTCATCTGAGCCGGCGCGGCCCGGTAACGCGAACATGTATCCGGCGCTGAAGCATCTGCATGTCAGCTGCGCGGCGATCAGTCTGGGGCTCTTCGTACTGCGTGGCTGGTGGATGATGAGTGACCCGGCGCGACTGCAGGTACGCTGGGTGCGGATCGTTCCCCATGTGGTGGACACCTTGCTGCTGGCCAGCGCGATCGGCCTGACCTTTCTGATTCAGCAATGGCCACTGCGTCACGCCTGGCTGACCGCCAAAGTCCTCGGTCTGGTCGTGTATATCGTGCTGGGGACGATCGCGCTCAAACGCGGATCCACACGGACGGTCCGCATCGGCGCCTTTTTTGCCGCACTGGCGGTGTTTGCCTGGATCGTGGTGACCGCGCGCCTGCATGCGCCATGGTTGCCGATGATCTGAACCCGGGGACCCGGGCTTAATCGGTGGAACCGGTCCCGATCGTGGGATGGACGACGCGGTCGCCTGCTTTTATGCCCAGGCGTTCGCACGTGCCGCCGTGGATTTCCAGTGCGTATCGGACCGGGCCATCCGAGGGAATCGGCGTGCGCGAATAGGGCTCGGTGTGAGCCGCAATGTTGCTGATGATGCCGTCGGCGCGGATAAACACCATGTCCAGCGGCAGTGGCGTGTTACGCATCCACATGCTGGCCGGGCGGGTGGTCCCGAAATCGAACAACATGCCCTCCCATTCGCCCATCTCGGTCACGAACATCAGGCCCCGGGCCAGCTGTGCCGGTGTACTCGCCACGCGGACGGTGAATCCATGTTGATCTCCGCTTGCACTCTCTATGGTGAGAGTCGACGCGACGAGCTGTTCGGGTAGCCCGGTGGCCATGGCTGTCGGCTGTAGAGGACCGGCCGCAAAAAACAACTGCATGGCAAGGAAAATCCCGGATCTGGCAGTCATCATCTGTCGCTCCTCACTGAGGCGAGCGGTCGGCAGGACCGGTAACCGCGCCTGCGATGTGAGCGCTGCGCGGGAATCGGCAGCTTAGTCGGCCCGACGGGGCTGTCAATTGGGGTCGAGACCGCCCGACGACCGGATTTTGCACCGCAAAACCGGCGATAGAGGTGGTCGCGAGAGACTTCTGAGTGCAAAATGTGATCGCAAGCTATTGAAAAGTATAGATTCGCTCGGCATTTCGGCAGACCGCTATAGGCATCTTCGGGCAAAAGGGGCTATTCTCTGTTGCCCCGTAGATAATCGGGCGGATTCGCCGGCCGCCTTCGCTGCCAGGCATCCAGCTCACAGTTCAACGGTGGACCGGTCACCAGCAGTCCTGGGTCAAGAAGGGGTTCTTGCGAGGTGAGCGCCTGGCCCTGACGACAGGGCGGCGATGGTTGTCTTATCTCCGTGTTCCCGGAACGCGGTGACCGGTCCGCCACCTAATCCATGCGACGCAGATGCAACACCGAGCAGCGGTCGGATTCGCGCGGGGTGACCCGTTCCACATCATCCGCGGGCTGGGCGAACAGCGCCCTGAGCTTCCTCAACGCGTCACGCATCTGCCGGTCCTCGGGCGGCGTATAAATCTCGGCTCGCTCCGCCAGCTGCGCCACATATTCAGGATAGGCGGTCTCGAACAGCGCCTGACCGGATGTCGACAAAGAAACGATCATCATCCGCCGGTCATGGCGCGAAGGCGATCGCAGGATCAGGCCCTTGTGCTCCAGCCGATCGAGAATGCCGGTCAGCGTCCCTTTGGTGATCAGCGCCCGGTGGCCCAGCTCCTTACAGCTCTGGGGGCCCGTCTGGCCGAGGGTAAAAACGACCTCGGCCTGGGACTGCGTCAATCCGGTAGAGCGAAGGTGATGGGATTCACAGAGGCTGAACGCGTGGTAGGTATGGGTCAGTTCGCGCAGCAGCGAAACGACGGGATGCGCCGCCGCTTCCTGGGCCGATCTGAACTCCACCATCATTGTCTCCCGGATACCTCTAAACTTGGTCCTGACTGGGCGGATAGTCAAGCTCGCGGAGCGTTTTTTTTCACCGGATCAGCCGGCGCGATTGTCCAGCCGCCGTGCGTCGATGGCGTTCTGGTAAATCTCCAGATAGCGGGATGCGGAGCGGTTCCAGCTAAAATCATGAGCCATCGCGGCGGTTTGTAGTTCACGCCATCGCGCCGGATCTTCCCGATACACGGTCATGGCCCGCCGCGCGCCGGCCAGCAGCCCCACCGGTCCCGGCTGGGAATACAGGAATCCGGTGGCGGCTTTGGCGCCGGGCGCGTCGATATCGACGATCGTGTCTGCCAGACCGCCGGTGCGGTGAGCGATGGGAAGCGCGCCATAGCGCTGCGCATACATCTGCACCAGGCCGCAGGGTTCGAAGGTCGAGGGCACCATTAGCGCATCGGCGGCCGCCATCATCTGATGCGCGATCTCTTCGCTGAATCCGCGGTAGTAGGCGAGGCGGCCCGGGAAGCGCCGCTCCAGTTCCTTGAGCTGAATCTCATACTCGGCGTTGCCGCTGCCCACCGCGAGGATCCGGGCGCCTTCATCGAGCATGGCCGGTGCGGAGTCACGCAGCGCCCGCCAGCCTTTTTGCGGCGTCATCCGACCGAGCATGGCGAGCAGCGGTTCTGCCGGATCCGGGTCGAGGCCAAAACGCACCAGCAGCGCGCTCTTGTTCGCCGGCCGTCCAGCCATGTCGACGGCGTCGTAACGATGCGGGATAAGCGGATCCCGTGCTGGATCCCAGTAGGCCGTATCGATGCCGTTCAGGATCCCGCTGAGCTGCGCTGCCCGCAGATGCAGCAGGCCTTCCATCGCGCAGCCGTACTCCGGCGTCTGTATCTCACGGGCGTAGGTCGGGCTGACCGTGGTGATCTGGTCGGCGTAATACAGGCCCGCCTTCATAAAGCTGATGTGACCGAAAAATTCCAGCCCATCCATGTGGAACGCCAACGAGTCGATCCCCAGTCCCTTGCGTACCTTGCGGTTGAAATTGCCCTGGTAAACCAGGTTGTGGATGGTGAATACCGCTGCAGCCGTGGCCTCCGGATCGAACTTCAGATAAGCGTTGGTCAACCCGGTGTGCCAGTCGTGGCCATGGATCACATCGGCACGCCAATCGTCCGGACTCTGCGGTCCGCCGAAAAGAGCCGCGACCTTCGACAGCACGCCGAAGCGGGTGCAGTTGTCCCAGAAGTCGCGACCGTAGTGATCGCTGTAGGGGTTACCGGGTCGATCGTAAAGCGGCGGGCAGTCGATCAGGTAGATCGGGACCTTGCTCTCCGGCATGTGCCCCTTGAGCAGGCGCACCCGATCCGCGGCAATCAGCGGACGAAACCAGCGGCTGACCGGCTTGGCGCCGACCCTTTGCGCGATGCCCCGGTAGGCCGGCATCAGCAGCCGGGCATCCGTGTCGAGGTCGCGCAGGGCTTCGGTCAACGCCTGAGTGACATCGGCCAGACCGCCCGTCTTGATCAGCGGCTGGATCTCGGCGGTGGCCTGCAGGATTTTCAGGTTGACGGGCATCCGGACCTCCCCGGTCGCGGTGGAGCGGGAACGGTTGACCCCGGACTCTAGCACAGCGAGGTGGGAGATTTTATGAGTTAAGCTGTCATCGAGTGTGCTCGGAAGTTCTATAGTTGTATTAGTAAAGGTACGGATCCGGCCTATCCAGGCACCTGATGTCCGTGACAGCGAGTCTCCTTTAAATGCGCATAAAAAAACCCGGTCGATACGTCAGCAGCCTTACCCGCGATACCCTCGCCGTTATCCTCGCCGGCGGCCGCGGTTCGCGTCTGAAACAGCTCACGCTCGCACGGGCCAAACCGGCGACACCGTTTGGCGGCAAATACCGGATCATCGATTTCCCGTTGTCGAACTGCGTCAACTCCGGCATCCGCCGCATCGGCGTCATGACCCAGTACAAGGCGCACGACCTGATCCTGCATCTGCAGCGTGCCTGGGGACACTTCCGCGGTGAGTTCGGTGAGCATGTGGAGATTTTGCCCGCGCAACAGCAGATCGACGCGTCCTGGTACAAGGGCACCGCGGACGCGGTGTATCAGAACCTGGAGTACATGAGCCGCCATCAACCGGAATATGTGCTGGTGCTGGCCGGCGACCATATCTACAAGATGGATTACGGTCTGATGATCGCGCAACACGCCGAGTACGGTGCGGACATTACCGTCGGCACGGTAGAGGTTCCCCTGGACCGGGCGCGGGAGTTTGGCGTTGTCATCCTCGACGACGATCACTGCGTGACCAGCTTCCTCGAGAAGCCGGAGAATCCCGAACCCATACCCGGACGTGAAGGCGTGGTCCTCGCGTCTATGGGGATCTATGTGTTCAGTTTCGAATTCCTGCGCCGCTGTCTGGAGCATGATGCCGCGGAACACGGTTCTAGCCACGATTTCGGCAAAGACATCGTCCCCGGCGCCATCGAAGACCATCGGGTCATGGGCTATATCTTCCATGACGGCGAGACCGGGGTGCAAAATTACTGGCGCGATGTCGGTAACGTGGACGCCTTTTATGAAGCCAACATGGAGCTGAACCGATCGGAGCCGGAGCTGGATCTCTACGATACGAACTGGCCGATCTGGACCTATCAGGAGCAATGCCCGCCGGCCAAATTCGTGCCCGATGATGAAGGCCGTCGCGGCATGGCCATCGCCTCGATGGTGTCCGGTGGCTGCATCATCCACGGCGCCACCATCCGCAACTCGGTTCTGTTCACCAACGTGCGGGTCGATCAATCCTCCAAGCTGGAGGGCGCGGTGGTGCTCTGCGACGCGCAGATCGGCGCCGACTGCCGGCTGCGCCGGGTAGTGATCGACGAGAACTGCAGCATCCCCGATGGCACCGTGATCGGCGAGAACCATGACGATGACCGCAAGCGTTTCTATGTGACCCGCCGTGGCATCGTGCTGGTGACGCCGGACATGCTCAAGGGGCTGACGCCCGGCAAGAGCGTCAGCGCCAGTGTCAGCCCTTTGCCGGTGGGGAGATATGCACGTTAAAGCTGATGCCGACCCGATCCTGGTCGCTGTGGTTAACCTCGACACCATGCTCGAGCCAGGATGGGAACATATACATCCGGCCTGCCTCCGGTAGCATCCGCGCCTCATTGGCGGTGAACACCGTCTCCTCGGTGATCGCCGGCCGCAGCATCAGGCTCATGATGCGTGGATCGCGGAAATAGATGCTGCCGCAGTCGGGCGCAATCTGGATGTAGTAGACCCCGCTCAGATGGCAGTTCGGATGGATGTGCACCGCATTGGATGCGCCAGGCGTGCTGATATTGACCCAGGCCTCCAGTTCGAATTCCAGATCCGGATGGAAATGCTGCGATTCGGCGATGGTGCGGGCGACGGCGAGGATGCGCTCGTTGATCGGCTGGAACTCGGCGATGTCCTGGATATTGTTGTGGCTCTGCCAGCCGGTCTCATTGGTCTTTTTCACCCCCGCCGGATCCTGCTCCTGCAACCAATAGGCGAGTCGGAGCATCTCTTTGTTGAAGAGTTCGCGATCATCGAACAGAGTGGTCCAGACCAGCGTCGGGAACAGGGGGCGGGCAACAATCTCCATGGCCGGCGTCCGTTGTTGAGGCATCGGGTTAACGGGAGCGCAGGGTAGCCCCCGAAGTTGGGCTTGTCGAGACCGGTGTGACCGGGTGACGCTCGGGCGTCGTTCGTTTGCAAGCCTGCCCCTGCAGGACTCGATGCTCTGGCCGGGGTCTATTGTCAGCATGCCGCGCGACGCGGCATGCTCCACCGGCATCGCGGCGGACGCGGTGCCGCGTGATGCGCCGCCGCAGTGAACGGCATCCGGCCGATATTGGCCATCTAACACGACGGAGTTGTCTCTATGTGCCCACAACCCTCCCCCCGCACGATGCGCGTGACCCTGATCGTCTTGCTGGCGCTGGCCGCCGCTCCGCTGGCGGCCCAGGACAAGCCGGCCCAAGACAAGCCGGCATGGGTGCAACAGAGCAATCTCAACACTCAATACGTGCTGGAACAGCAGGCCCGGCTGGCTCCGGAATTCGCCGCTCGCTCGGGTCTCGAGGGCGTCGATGAGCAGATCGTCGATTTGGGCCCGGACATCGTCAAACGCACCGGGGTGATGCTCGAGCAGATCATCGCAGAGCTGCGCCGACGGCTGGCGGGTACCGAGGACCCGAGGGTGCGCCAGGACCTGGAGATCCTGATCGGCAGTATGGATCTGCAACGCCGTCAGAACCAGCTCACCAACGAGCTGATGCTGCCTTATCTGAACGTATCGCAGCTGTTTTACTTCAGTCTCAATGGTCTGCTCGACCCGGCATTGCCCGCCGAACGCCAGCAGGCGGCGCTGGTGCGCTTACGCCGGTATGCGGGGCTTGAGGAGGGCTACACGCCACTGACCAAGCTGGCGCGGGCGCTGGTGGATGAGCGGTTTGGGGACAAGAATCTGCTCGGTCCTTACCGCGGCCAGCTGGAAAGAGATCTGGGGACCAGCCCCCAATACATGGCGGGCATCGCCCAGCTGTTCGCCGCGCTCCAGATCGAGGGCTACGAAGAGGCGCTGGCCGCTTTGACTCAGCAGGTCAGCGCCTATGACGAATGGGTCAGGACCGATCTGATGGCGCGGGCCCGCGATGATTTCCGGCAGCCCGAGGCGCTTTATGCGCTGGCCCTCGAGCAATGGGGGGTCGAGGATCCGCCGCAACGGCTGATCGACGACGCTCTGGCCGGATTTATGGAGATCCGCAACGAGATGGAATCGCTGGCGCCGATGCTCGCGGCGGAGAAGGGCTGGGAGATCGACGACTACCGTGACTTGATCCGCGAGCTGAAGAAGGCTCAATTTGCCGCCGACGAGATCCTGCCGCGGTATCAGGCGACCAACGCGGCGCTGGAGGAGATCATCCGCGAGCAGGGCATCGTCAGCATCCCGGCACGCCCGCTGGTGATCCGCATGGCCAGCGACGCGGAAACGGCCGCCATCCCGCAGCCTCATCTGCGTACGCCCCGGCTGGTCGGCAATACCGGGGAGCCGATCGAGTTCCTGATGCCGGCGATCCAGGATCCACCGGAGGGGGAGCCGCCACCGGTCAACGACGACACCTATGAGGCCATGGCCTGGACGCTTTCCGCACATGAGGCCCGGCCGGGTCACGAGCTTCAGTTCAGCGCGATGCTGGAGGCCGGGGTGTCCGATGCGCGCGTGCTGTTCGCGTTCAATAGCGTCAACGTCGAGGGCTGGGCTCTCTATGCCGAAGCCGAGGTCAAGCCGTTCCTGCCGCTGGAGGGTCAGTTTATCGGTCTGCAGATGCGGCTGTGGCGCGCGGCGCGGATGTTTATCGATCCGATGTTAAATACCGGGCAGATATCCATTGATGAAGCGCGGCGGATCATGCTGGGGGACGTGGTGATGACGCCGGCTTCGGTCGACTCAGAGCTCAACCGTTACACGTTCCAGATCCCGGGTCAGGCTACCGCCTACTTTTATGGCTACCGCAAGCTGATGGAGCTGCGCGGCCAGACCGAGATGATGCTGGGCGACCGCTTCGACCGCCAGGCCTATCATGACTTCGTCCTCGCTCAGGGTCTGCTGCCGCCGCCGTTGCTGGCCAAGGCGGTCCGCGAGGAATTCGTGCCGAGTCAGCTAGCCGCCGGGGAGGATCCGCTCTGAGCTCATATTGACGCCCAGCGGCCCCCGCGGCACATAAGTTTGTATCCGCTGGCCGTCGCGCAGGATATCGACGGCCACCATCTCGCCCATGTCTCCATCGCGGGTGGCACGGCGCAGATCGCTGGCCTGGTAGACGCGTTTGCCGTCGTAACGCAGCAACACGTCACCGTCGCGGATACCGGCGCTGGCGGCGGCGGAACTGGCCAGAACACGGCGCACCCCGACCTGGTTGGGCCGGCCGAGCGCGTACAGATAACGGGCATAGGTGTCGTCGTCCATGCCCTGCTGCAGTTCCTCGAGTCGCTGGCGCAGCGCGCGTTGTTCATCGACAAAGCGACGTGAGCGTAGCCAGCCCTCGCGCTCGGCCTGGTCGCGCAGATACAGCTGGGCCATGGAAATCTCGTCATGCCGCTGACGGTAATACGCGGCCTGCTCCGGGGTGAAGCCGGCCTTGATAAAGGCCTCCTCGCTGATCTCACCGCGACTCCCGCCGCCGGAGATCGTGGTGGCAGCCGAAGCCGCCGGCTCGGGCGGCGTCTTGCTGTCGTCGAGCAAGGCTTCCAGCCGTGCCACGCGATCTTCAAGCGCCTCCAACTCATCTTCCAGCAACAACCGTTCCTCGACCTCCCGGTCCAGCACGTCTGCCATGGCCGAGACCTCGGGATTACCCTCTGTTCCGGACAGCTTGGACGCATACGGCCGCGTCGTGGATATCGGTGAATCCGCAGCAGCCGTAGCCCCGCCAGGCTCACCTATGTTGATGGCGAGCATCACGCTGGCGGTGGCGGCAACCGCCAGGCCTGCTGCGATCCAGTTTGGGCTCATCGGCATGATCGAATGACGTCCTGATTCTTCTATTCCTGACGATACATGATGTCGTCATTATTCGGACACGAAGGGCGCGCCAAAGTTCGAGGGCCACCCGCCCGGGGCGGGTGACTCCGCGGCAAGGGCAAAGTGCTCAACCATCAAGGTCATGTCCGTGGGGCAATGCGCCGCCCGGCCGGGTGGACCCAAGCCTGGACTACCCACAGGAACGGCGAGTCTCTGCGCTCTCCGGGGCGCAAAGGGATTATCGGGATCGCGGAACAGGCCGCGTAACGGTGGCTAGCCTATCCTGACCAGTCGCGTCGACTGATCAGTCTCGGCGATCCGCGCGCGCTCCCGCATCGACACGGTATCTTCGCGCATCCGTCGAATCAGATCGTTGTAGCGGTCGAGACCGCGCAAGGACTCGAAAGCCAGGTGATGTTCGATCAGGCCATGGCGGCGCCAGCCCAGGTCGTAGGCAAGCTGCAGCTCATCGAGGGCTTCATCATGCCGTCCTGCGAGCGCAACGACCGCCGCTGTCATCAGCGCCGTGCGCGGTCCGCCGGCGCCTTGCCGGTTGGCATTGTCGAGTACGCGTTCACACTGTGCGATCACCTCGCGGGCGGCTTCCTCGCGCGCCGAACGCTGATAGGCGATGGCAAGGAAGGCCATCGTCTCCAGGTCTTTGATCTGGCGCCGCCCCTCGTCGGTCTCCAGCGCGCGTTGCAGCAGCGCGATGCCGCGGTCGTAGTCGTGCATCAGCACCCGCCCGCGGCCGGCCCAGCCGAGCATGTCGCGACTGTTGTAGTCCATGGCTCCCGGCGATGTGGCTTCGGCAGTCGCAAGCTGTGAACCGGCGTAGGCGTCAAGCGCCGAAGGCCGGCCCGCCTCGAAATAGAACGCAGCACGATAAGAAAACAGCATCGGGTTGTCGCCTGCCACCGACTCAGCCTGACCCAGCCACCGCTCGGCGGCGGGCATGTCGTCCAGCCACAGTGCGCTGCGCGCCATCGCGATCAGGTTTTGCGGCTCGGTCTCGTCCAGCGCCAGCGCCCGCCGGGCCAGCGCCATGGAATCATCGAGATGACCGAAATCGGCGGCCCAGCCCGACATCTGCCGCAGCACCGGCGCCGACGCCGGCGCATATTCGAGTACCCGGTTGAAGATGACCCGACCGGCGTCATACATGCCCATCGCCATCAGGCTGGCAGCGAGATTGCCGTTGATGACCGGATGCAGGGGGTCGAGATTGCGCGCCTTCGAAAACGCCATGTTGGCATCCCGCAATCGTCCCTGATCCATCAACAGGCCGCCCAGCCACATCTGCGCCATCGGGTAACCCGGATTCAGCTCGATGGCTTTGCGATACGCCTGCTCGGCGGCGCCGGGCTGGCCGTCATGCGCCTTGAGCAGACCGAGCGATGCATAGGCCTCGGCCAGCCGGTCATCCAGCGTCAGCGCCCGGGCGATCGCGCGCTCCGCCGCTTCTCTTGCCTGTTCAAGCGGCACATTGGCGTAACTGACGCGCAGCAGCTGGGCATCGGCGATGCCGCTGTAGGCCAACGCATAATCCGGATCCAGCTGCACTGCCTCCTCGAACATCCGGATTGATTCGTGCAGCGATTCCGGCGTGCGCCGATGGAACGCGACGCGACCTTCCAGATAGCGTTGATAGGCGGCGGCGCTCGCGGTGCCGGGTCGTGTCACCGGTGCATGGCCGTTGCCCAGCAATTCGATACTGAGTGCGGAGACAACCGCCCGGGCGATCTCCTCCTGGAGATCGAGGATGCCAGCCAGGTCCCGGCTGTAGGTGCGTGACCACAGGTTGAAGCCGTCGTCCACGTCGATCAGCTGGATCGTGATCCGCACCCGGTCGCCGTCCGTGCGCAGCGTGCCCTCGACCACCGCGTCCACATTGAGCTGGCGACCGATCTCGCGGACGTCCGTGGTGCCGTCACGGAACGCGAACGATGAGGTGCGGGCCGCGACCCGCAGACCGTCGATCCCGGTCAGCGAGTTGAGCAACTCGCCGGCGATACCGTCACCGAGGTAACCGGTCGTGCCGTTGTCGCCCAATTCGGTAAACGGCAGTACCGCAATCGAATCGATGGCGACCGTCCGCGTCTGATTAATGGCCGGGGCATTGATCAACAGCCCCGCGATCAATGTCGCCAGGATGCCCATGATCAGGTAGTCGAGACGGTGGCCGTGAAGCAGAGACGCGAGCCGGACCCGGGCACCCTCGGCGGTGCCGTTGCCGCTGGGTTCGAGCGCCCAGGCGATGATCAATGCCAGCGGGAAGCCGGAGATCGCCAGCGCCAGGACAAAGCGCACGCCCCATTCGGGCAGGAACAGCGCGGGGAGCAATACGTCGGTCACCTGGACCGCCAGCCACGCCACCACGCCATACGCGACAGCGACCTTGTATAGCCGCTTGCGCCTTAATCCGCGGAGAGAATCGTTCATCCTCTCCGACGAAAAGTGCAATCTTGCGCCCATGCTCCCCGGCCCGAAGGCCCTGCGTCCCGGTCAGGGCGTTTACGGCCCCGTACAGTTTGTGACCACCCGGGCACCCCGTGGTTCATCACCCATCCAAAGACGTCATTGCCCGGGGCCGGCATCGAATCCACCACAAAAAATGCGCATGCAAGAAATCCCGTGTCCAGGGCCTATCATCTTGAGACCACCCGCGGAGCCTTTGTGGATACCTATACGACACTGATCGAAGTCACCGAGCTGGCGCAGTCGCTGACCGCGCCGGATCTCCGGGTGGTGGACACCCGTTTCCTCCTCGCGGATCCCGGTGCCGGCGAACAGGCTTATCGGCAAGGTCATATCCCCGGTGCGGCGTATCTTCACCTCGAGCGGGACCTGTCCGGCCCGGTTACTCCGACCAGCGGACGCCATCCGCTGCCGGATCCACGCATCCTGGCCGCTTGTCTCGGCCGGGCCGGTATCGGCAACGAGGACCAGGTCGTGGTCTACGATGACGCCGCCGGCGCCATCGCTGCTCGCCTGTGGTGGTTGTTACGCTGGCTGGGGCATACGCGGGTCGCGGTGCTGAACGGGGGGCTCGCGGCATGGTCCTCAGCGGGCTTCGATCTGGAGCCGGGCACGGTAAAGCCCGGTCCCGGGAGCTTCTTTCCCGCGGCCGGCAGTGTCCACGCAGTAACGGTGGAAGAGTTACTTGGCCGGCGCGGCAAGGCGCCACGTCTGCTGGTGGATGCCCGGGAGCGACCGCGTTTTCTCGGGCAGATGGAGCCGATCGATCCGGTGGCAGGCCGCATCCCCGGTTCGGTCAACGTCCCCTTTGCCGAAAATCTAGACCCAGCCGGGCGCATGCTCGATGCGCCGGAGCTCAAGCGCAAATGGCGTCAGGTGCTTGGCGATACCCAGCCAAACGCAGTGGCCTGTCTGTGCGGTTCCGGCGTCACGGCCTGTCTCGATCTGCTTGCGCTGGAGGTAGCAGGGATGCCGGGAGCGGCGCTCTACGCCGGTTCCTGGAGCGAATGGATCCGCGATCCGGAGCGCCCGATCGCTGTAGGCGAATCTGGCGCATAGAGCCGAGCCCGGATCAGGGGATCAGGATCACCTTGCCGAGGTTGTTGCGCCCCTCGATCCAGGCGTGGGCCTCGGCCGCTTCGGCCAGCGGAAAACACCGATCGGTGTGGGGCCGGACCCAGCCCTCGGCGACGCCCTGCAAAATCGCGCCCAGCCAGCCGTTGAGACGGGCGCGGGACTCGTACATCTGGTGGACATTACAGCCAAAGACGCCGCGATTGCCGCGGATCAGCCCGCCCGGGTGGAACAGCGGTGCGCCGATCATGCCCTTGAGCAGACGCAGCTTGCCGACAAGTCCGGGCCGTGCCGCCTCCGATATGCCGAACATACCCAGCCGCCCGCCGTTCGCGAGCAGGCCAAGACACTGCTTCCAGCTTTTTGGGCCCATCGGATCGATAATCAGATCCACGCCCCGGTTCCTGGTCAGGTTCGCGACTTCCTTGTGCCAGTCACGCTGGCGGTAGTCGATCGCGTGATCGAGACCTCGGGACAGCAGGAACTCGTGCTTGCCGGGGCTCGCGGTGCCGATGGTCCGCGCGCCGATATGGCGGGCGATATCCAGCGCCGCCAGGCCGACGCCACCGCCTGCGTTTTGTATCAGCAGGGTCTGGTCGCCGCGTAACGACCCCATCACGATCAACAGCAACCAGGCGGTGACGTAGTTGAGCGGCAGCCCCGCCGCCGCGGGGAATTCGAGATCAGCGGGTTTTGGCAGCACCCGGTCGGCATCGATCACGTGGTATTGCGCATAGCCGCCGTAATCTCCAAGTGCCAGCACCGGGCGGCCCTTCCACATCGGGTCGACGCCGTCGCCGACCTCATCGACTACCCCGGAGATCTCGTGGCCCGGGACGCAGGGTGGCGGACGGGCACCCGGATACACGCCCTGGCGGATCAGGATGTCGGCGAAATTGATGCCGGCCGCAGATACCGCGATGCGCAGCTGGCCCGGGCCGGGTTGCGGCAGCGGGGCCTCCTCAAACCGCAGCACCTCCGGCCCACCGTGACGCGGGATGACGACCTGGCGCATCGAGTCCGGTGGGTTCATGTCAGCGGCTCCCGTTCATCGACACGGCACGGGCGAATGAGAGTGCATGGTGTCTGCGGCATCGGTGGCAGAGGGCGCAGGCTCGGGACCCACGCTGGTGTATTTTTTTGCCAGCTGACCCAGACGCCGATCGATCTCTGCCCGGTCCAGCCAGTGTCCGCGGACCATCACGCCGAGCGGTTCGCGCAGCGTGGCGACGCCTAGCAGCGGGTTGGACCGCACCAGGATCAAATCCGCCTCGAGACCTTCGGCGACCGAACCGAAGCGGTCCGCGGCACCAAAAAATGCCGCTGGATACACGGTGCCCGTGCGCAAGGCCTGGAACGGTGTGAGGCCCGCATTGACCAAGGCATCGAGCTCGTGATGGATTGAGAACCCCGGCACGTTGAACACCTGCGGCGCATCCGATCCGAGCAGCAGGCCGGCGCCCTTATCATGCATGGCCTTGACCAGGGCCGCGCGGATGACGACCAGCCTCTCGGCGGCATCAGCATCATAATCGGGCGCATCGAGTGTCCCGCGCTTGCTGGCGATCCAGCCGCGCAGCATGTCTCTTGGCACGTACTGCATGCCCGGCTCCATGGCCTTTACCATCGGGTCTTCCGGCAGCACGAAGTTCTCGATCAGAGACAGGGTAGGCACATTCCAGACACCCGATTCGCTGGTCTCGCGCGCCAGCTGGGGGATCAGGTTGGGATCTACCTGTCCGACCAGACCGAGACCAAAAAACCCGGGATCGGACGTGGCATCCGACCCGGGCGGCAGCAAGGCCTGCATATAGCCGTCCAGATGCTCGATCGTGGCCTGAGAGGAAGCGAACGCCATGCGCAAACCGACATCTTCCGGCACATGCCCGGCGAACGGGATCTCGAGTTCGGCCGCCGTGGTCGCGATGGCCCGGTATTCGTCGGCGCTCAGCCCCGGATGAAGCTTGAGGAAATCGTAGCCCTTGCCGGCCTGTTCGGTCACCATGTCCCTGGCCTGTTCGACGCCGTACACGCTGTTTCCGTTCAGCGATGGCCCGGAGGTAAAAACGCGCGGCCCGAGGACTTCGTGACGCGCCACCTGCTCACGCAACTGCAGATGACACGGTGCGCCCAACATGCCCCGCGCGGTGGTGACGCCGTTGGCCACGTAAAGAAACAGCACCTCCTGCAACCAACCCTCCCGCTGACGCCGTCCGGGGATGTGGGCATGCATCTCCGCAAGCCCCGGCAGCAGGTATTGACCGCTGGCATCGATGGCGCGGGCACCCTCCGGAACCGGCACCGACCCGCGCGGGCCGATCGTGCGGATGGTCTCGTCCTCCACCAGCACGGTCTGATCCGTGAGTACGACCTCGCGGCCCATCGGCACCACGTTGACGCCGATGAACGCCACGGTTTCGGCATGGAGGACGCCGCTGAAGGCCAACAAGCCGGGCAGCAGAACGGCCAGCCGCCAGCGCGATGCCGCGCGGTTGAGCAGGTGTCGGCCATCGGGCCGGGTCGCTGTCATCGTTAACATTGTTGTCATTGGGGGGTCAGGCCTGATCAGGGTGGTGCCCCGGTTGCGCTATAGTCCAGGCTCGGGCGACGATTCCGGGGGGAGTCATGAAAACGATCATGGTTTTGTATTCCATGCTAATTCTAGCCAGTAGTGGCGCATTGGCACAGGGCGCTGGCGCGGAGGACGAGTCCGGGCCCGCCGCCGAGCAGGCAAGGGTGGAATCGGGTGCGCCGTCAACAGTCCGTGCCGAAAAAGTGCAACGACAGGCTGACAGGGCAATCGGAGAGGCAGCCAACCCCGACCGTCGGGATGCCGCCGGATATGCCAGTAGCGACGCCAAAGCGGACCATGAGCCGGCGCCCAAAGCGGTAGATCGCGACGATCACGGCAACGCCACCAGTCAGGCCATGCTGCGCCAGAGAGATGATAGCAAGGCGATCAAGGAGGCATACCGGGCCAGCGGCCAAGAACAGCCGGGCAAAAAGCCCTGGCATAAGGCGGCCGATACAGAGGACGGCGACAAGGCTGCGGTGAAAGGCAAGCCCGGCAAGAGCAAATCCAACCCCGATCGTACCGCGGCCAGGGATACTGCCGACGACCGCGATCACGACTGACCCGGGTCCCGATCTCGATTGATCAGCTTGGCGGTGACGCTGGCATGCCCACTTCCTCGGCCGCCTGTACCTCGCATTCTGCCCGGGCTTCCTGCAGCCATTCGCGCATCGCCGGTAACGCGATCAGCGCATCGATCCAGGCGGCGCTCGCCGCGGGCACGGTAACGCCGTAGGTCAGGAAGCGCATCCCTACAGGTGCGAACATCGCATCGACAATGCCAAATTCTCCAAACAGCCATGGTCCCTGCCGGCCCAGCCTAGCCTCCCAGATCGCGATGACCCGGTCGATGTCCTGCCGGGCCGCTGGCGACGGGACCAGCCGACGGTCCCGGGCGCGGCAGTTCATCGGCAGTTCTTTACGCAGATCCGGGAAACCTGCGTGCATCTCGCAGGCAAGCGACCGGGCCTGGGCGCGGTTGGCCAGGTCCTCGGGCCACGCCCTGGCGACGGCGAAGGCTTCGGCGAGATACTCGCAGATGGCCAGCGAATCCCACACATGCAGCGTTCCATGGATCAATACGGGGACCCGGCCGGTGGGCGAGTAATCACCGATGCGTCGACGGAACTCTGGCGTGTCCAGCGGCAGACGCAGGGTGTCGATGGCGATGCCGGCATGGGCGGCGAAAAGCCAGGCGCGCAGCGACCAGGATGAGTAATTGCGGTTGCCGATGACCAGCAATGGAAGCCCCGCATCGGCAGCCGAGCTCATGGCGCTTATTCCCGGAACGACGAATCCACGCGGTCCAGACGACGCAGCAGCGCCGGCCAGGCCAGTGCACCACCCTGACCCAGTGTCGCCTGGCGTGCCTGGGCGCGGACACCGTCGACGATCGGCTGCGGCACCGGAACAAGCGGCGCGGCGCTTGCGGTGGCGAGGACCTGAATTTCGCAGGCGCGCTGCAGGATGTACATGGCGAGGAAGGCTTCTCCCACCGACCCGCCGACGGTCAGCGTGCCGTGGTTGCGCAGGATCATAAAATTGTGCGTGCCCAGATCGGCAACGAGCCGCGGTTTCTCTTCGTCATTCAGCGCCACGCCCTCGTAGTCGTGATAGGCGAGGTCCGCGAACGGGAATAGCGAGGTCTGGGACAGCGGCCGCAGGCCGTCCTGTTGTGCCGACACGGCGATGCCTTCGTTGGTATGCAGATGCATCACGCATTGCGCATCCTCGCGCGCTTCGTGCACCGCGCTATGGATGACAAAACCTGCCGGGTTGACCGGGTGGGGCGAGGATCCGACCTTCGCGCCGTCGAGATCGACCTTGACCAGGCTTGAAGCCGTGATTTCGTCAAACAGCATGCCGTAAGGGTTGATCAGGAAGTGATGGTCCGTCTCCGGTACCCGCGCCGAGATATGGGTAAAGATCAGATCATCCCAGCCATAGAGCGCAACCAGCCGATAGGCGGCGGCCAGATCCACGCGCATCTGCCATTCGGCGCTACTGACCGAGGTCCTGACGTCGGAGACCATGGCATCACTGCTGGCGTTCATGATCGTTCAGACCTGCTTGTCTTGTCGGTGCTATATCCCAGAGGCATGCCAGACGCATGCAGGCGAGAACAACGACCGGCTTCGAGCCGCCCGTCCCGGCGATGCGCCGCGGGCATCAGGTCCCCTGGTCCAGCCGCCGCTGGAAGGCTTCGAAGTTGTACGGCCGGCCGAGAAACTCGGTCACCGAGACCGAGGTCGGTCTGGAACCGCCCCGGGCCAGTACCTCCCGGAGATAGTCACCTGCGGTCTCACGGTTGAGGAGGCCTTCGTCTTCAAAACGGCTGAACATGTCGTAGGCGATAACCTGAGACCACATATAGGTGTAGTAGTAGGCCGAGTAGCCGTTCAGATGGCCAAAGCTCGCATATGGGTGGGCGCCGGCGACAAACGGCAACACCGCGTATTGCTCCGCCAGTTCCTCCCACAGCTGCAGCAGGTCAAAGCTGGCGGGGTCACGGTTGTAGTAATTCAGCGAGATCGATGCATAGAACATCTGGCCGTTGATAAACAGGCCCTGGCCAAAGTTTTGTGCCGCGCGCATCTTCTCCACCAGCTCTGCAGGGATGACTTCACCGGCATCATTGGTGGCGAAGCTCTGCAGCGTCTCGGTGTCGTAGATCCACTCCTCCAGCATCATCGAGGGCGCCTCGATAAAGTCCCATTCAGGCGTGGCCAACGGCGTCCAGCGCTGGTGGTTGCTGACCAGGAAATGGATCAGATGGCCAAACTCATGCAGGAATGTCTCGACCTGGGATTGCTCGAGATAACCTTTCTCCTCACCGCCGGGGAAATTCGTCACCAGCGCCGCGCGCGGCGCGGTGACACCCGGTTCTCCGGTCTCGACCTGGAACATCGCTGCGTGTTTGTATTTGTCCTGGCGGGGATGCATGTCGAGATAGAAGCCACCGACCAGCTCGCCATCGCTGTACATCTGGTAGGTCTCTACCGACGGATCCCAGACCTCGTCCGTGGCCCAGGGCCGGATCTCGATACCGAACAGATCCGAGGTCAGACCGAATATGCCATCGCGGACCTTGTCGTATTCGAAATACTGGCGCAGCGCGGCCGAGTCCACCTGATACTTCTCCAGGCGGATCTTGTTGCCGATCCAGCTGCTCTGCCAGGGATTTACCTGCTCGGCATCGGGATCGATCTGCCGTAGTCGGGCCAGATACTCCTGATAATCAGCCTCGGCGCGACCGCGCGAGGCTTCGAGCCCACCGCGCACAAAGGACCAGGCTTTGGCGGCGCTGCCGGTCATCTTGTCGGCGGTAGCGCGGTCGGCCCAATTATCGAATCCGGTCAGCTGGGCCAGTTCGTAGCGTTTCTCCATCAGCGCTTCGAGCACCGCCTGGTTCTTCGGGTAGGCGCGATTCTGGTATTCGAAATAAAGCGCCTTGCGCAGATCGTCATCATCGGCATAGCGCAGGAACGGGATAAAATCCGGATAGTCCGTGGTGATGGTGATATTGCCATCGGCGCCGCGCGGGTGGGCGTCGATCCAGTCTTGCGGCATACCGGCCAGCCGCGCGGGATCATCTACCGTGATGCTGCGAACATCGGCCGGCACGTTGCTGTCGAACTGCTGACCGAGCTTGGTGATCTCTTCGTTCAGCGCGCGGATGCGGGTGCGTGTGGCCTCGTCCTTGTCGACGCCGTTGATACGGAAATCACGCAGGGTCTGACTGACAAAAAAGCGGGTGACGTCATCGGCCGTCGATACGTCAACGGCGGCGATCGCGTCATAGAGCGGGCGCGACAGGCCGATCCGTGTGCCCAGCTCGTCGACTTTTTGCTCGCACTCGCCCGCGGCCGCGCGCACGCCGGCGTCCGGGTGGACCAGGAAGTACAGCTGAGCCGGGTAGGCGACGTTGGTCAGCTCCCGATTCAGCGTGTTATAGGGGTCGAGTA
>JBATKC010000299.1:0-30986 GCA_049669065.1 Gammaproteobacteria bacterium | reverse complement strand
CGATCCTGTAGTCCTTGCCGAGCAGTCGGCGCATGTTCGCGACCAGCCCGTCGATATGGGTTTCCTTGTCGCCGGCCGGTGCGTCGGCCGGCACCTGCTCGAACACCGCGGCGGCCGGGCGGTGCAGACGATCGCCGACCTGGCCGAGCAGCGTGTCGGCGATCTCGCGGATATAGCCTCCGCGATAGCCGTTGCTGGGGAAGTCGAAGCGGTCCCCGGTCAGTTCCAGATATCGCAGCCAGATGCTGGCGGCGAGGATGTCCATCTGCCGTCCGGCGTCGTTGACGTAATACTCGCGATGCACCCGGTACCCGCACGCGCTGAGCAGCCTGGCGACGCTGTCGCCATAGGCGGCGCCGCGGCCATGTCCGACGTGTAACGGACCTGTCGGATTGGCCGATACGAACTCGACGATCACAGATTTGCCGGCGCCAGCCTCGTTGTGCCCGTAGACGGCGCCCCGTTCGTGGATGGTCTCTACTTCCTGCTGGAAGGCCTTTGCTGACAGACGGAAATTGATAAACCCGGGACCCGCGATCTCGGTGGCCTCGACCAGCTCCGAAGGCGGCAGCGCATCCTGGATCAGCCCGGCGATCTCACGCGGGTTCTTGCGCGCCGGCTTCGCCAGAGTCATGGCCACGTTGCACGCAAAGTCGCCATGCTGGGTATCGCGCGTGCGCTCGACACGCGGCTCGAGCTCGGCGACCTCTGCCGGCAGCGCGGCGCCGGCAAGCGTCTTCAGCGCCTGCGAGACCAGCATTTCGATCTGGGTTTTCAACGGATTCCTCTCCACGATGAACCGCGCATTCTACAGCGGGCCCGGGCACGAGCGAAACGCGGATCGCGGCCTAAAAAAGCTCCGCCGGATCCACGTCCAGAGACCAGCGGACGCGGCGCGTGATCCGCGATCCTTCGATCTTCGTCAGCAGCTTGCCCAACAGCTGGTGTAGCGGCGGGCGGCTGCTCGCCTGCAGCAGCAGTTGTGCCCGGTAACGGCCGGAGCGGCGCTCCATCGGCGCCGGCGCCGGGCCCAGCAGACGCAGGGTCGGAGCCGCGAGCGATTCGCCCCATTCCCGGCAGGACTGCAGGAACGCTATGGCCTGCCCGGCCTCGTGGGCTTCGGCCCGGATCAACGCCAGATGGCTGAACGGAGGCCATCCCGCCGCCAGGCGCTGATCCAGCGCAGCGTCGGCAAAGGCCTGATAACCGCCGCTGATCAGATACTGCAGCAGAGGGTGTTCGGGATAGGCGGTCTGGATCATCACTTGGCCGGGCCGATCGGCCCGGCCGGCGCGCCCGGCCACCTGAAGTATGGTCTGGGCGAGACGCTCGTCGCTGCGAAAGTCGGTACCGAACAGGCCCTGGTCCGCGTTCAGCACGCCGACCAGCGTCACGCCTGGGAAGTCGTGCCCCTTGGTCAACATTTGCGTGCCGACCAGGATGCGGGTCCGCCCCGCCTGCATGTCAGCCAGGATCTCGTCAAGGCTGCCGCGGCTGCGGGTGGCGTCGCGGTCGATGCGCGCGATCCGCTGCTCGGGGAAAAATCGCCTAAGCGTTTCTTCGATCCGCTCGGTTCCCTGGCCCACTGGCTTCAGCTCGCTGCCACAATCGGGGCACGATTCCGGCGGCCGCGATTCACTGCCGCAGTGATGACAGCATAAGCGCGCCGACCCCTGATGCAGGGTCATGCGCGCATCGCAGCGGGCACAGCCGGCGATCCATCCGCACTCGGTGCAAAACAGGACCGGGGCGTAGCCGCGCCGGTTCAGGAACAACATCACCTGTCCGTCCGCCTGCAGGTGGCGTTCCATGGCCGCGAGCAGAGGTGGGCTCACGCCGTCGCGATTGGGTACCCGGCGCAGGTCGATGACGCTCAGCTCGGGGTGGCGCGCCGCGCCCGGACGCTCCGACAGCGATACGCTCAGATACCTGCCGCTGCGAGCATTTTGCAGGGTCTCCAGCGAAGGCGTGGCAGAACCCAGTACCACCGGCACGCCGCTGAGCCGGGCCCTGACGACGGCCAGATCCCTGGCTGAATAGCGGAACCCCTCCTGCTGCTTGAGCGAGGGGTCATGTTCCTCATCGATGATGATCAGACCGCAATGTTTCAGCGGTGCAAACACCGCGGAGCGCGTACCGATGACTACCGGCGCCCGGCCGCTGC
This sequence comes from Gammaproteobacteria bacterium, assembly GCA_049669065.1. Taxonomy (GTDB): domain Bacteria; phylum Pseudomonadota; class Gammaproteobacteria; order Steroidobacterales; family XN24; genus CAMYOC01. Next base: position 28,822 of record JBATKC010000299.1, on the reverse strand, counting down.
GCGCGTCACGCCAGGCCGTCAGACGCTCGGTGTCGGTCATGCCCGAATGGAGAACCGCCAGAGGAAAATCAAAGCGGGAGCCGAATCGCTGTATGAGTTGTGGGGTCAGGCCGATCTCGGGCACCAGCACCAGGGCCTGACGGCCGGTGGCGACCACAGATTCGATGGCAGACAGATAGACTTCGGTCTTGCCGCTGCCGGTGGCCCCATGGAGGAGAATGGCCTGATACCCCGGCAGCGCCGCGATGATGGCATCCACCGCGACACGCTGGTCATCCGTCAGCACCGGCCCCGGATGGGCGTCGAGGCTTGGCGGACTATCGACCGTGACCGTCTGTGACCAGGTCTCGGCCAGGCCGCGTTCGGCCAGACGCCGGAACGCGTCTCGCCATCCGGCCGGGAGTGCCCGCAGGCGCGGGTCAGACGCCAGTGCCGGGCCGTGCTTCAGGATCGCGAGCAATGCCGCCTGGCGGGGAGCCCGGCGCGCCAGAACGTCCAGGTTGATCTCCCGTCCTGCGGCTGTCGCGCCATAGGCGATCTCGGCTGCGTCCTGCGGTTTGCCCTTGCGCAGCAGCCCGGGCAGCGCCGCGGCGCAGACCTCTCCGATCGGGTGGGCATAATAGTCGGCGGACCAGAGCAGTAACCGCAACAGCGTATCGTCGATCACCGGCTTCGGGTCGAGCACGCGATCAGCATGCCGCAGCCGGCTTTGCGGCAGATCGCTGGCAGCACCGACTTCGATGATCAGTCCGATCTTGTGGCCGCGACCGAAGGGTACCCGGATTCTGGCGCCGGTCGAGGGCGCCGGGCCGGTCCGCGGCGGCAAATAATCGAAGGGCTTGCGCAGCGGCGCGTTGACTGCGACCCGGACCACCGTCGTGGGGTTCAAATCAAGGTCCCGTTTGTCCACAGAAGCTGTGGATAAGTCTGTGAATTGCCTGTAGCAGGATGAGATTTGTCCGAGCTTTCTGGGAGCAGGATTCGGTTTGATCGAAAATTGCCCATTAAAAGCAAAAATATAATAAAAACAATCAAATACAAGCTAGGACAGAGAAACTATGTAAAGTAATATCAACGTCACACTGGAGATGTCGGGTTCAGTGTGCATAAGTGTTTCGGCGATCCGGCTGCCGGGGCTGTCAACCAGCCGCGTCCACGGCCGTTGTAACCTGTGCAGAGAGGAGATTCAACGGCCCTGATGTCCTCCCTCGGACGCCTTGAAGATGGCGTCCCGATGGCGGATTCTCATCGGGGAGCCCGACCCGCCCTATGACGAGGACGAGCTGGATTGGAGGGACCGCTGAATAACACCGCCGCACTGGATGCTTTTCTTCGCAGCGTCGAGGGCAGAGCATACGTCATGGCGAAATCGATGATGTCTGATGCGGACGAGGCACTGGATGTGGTCCAGGATGCAATGATCCGTTTTGCCGGTCGTTACGTCGACCGGCCCGAGGAAGAGTGGCAGCCGTTGTTCTTCCGTATCGTCATCAACCGGGCTCGCGACTGGCAGCGGCGGCAGGCGGTGCGTAATCGGGTGATGTTCTGGCGCCGCTATGACGATATGCCGGATCCGGTGGAGACGGCGCCGGCGGCCCGAGGCGCTCAGCCCGATCGGGAATTGATGGACGGCGAGGCGATGGAGGCACTGCAGGCGGCTATCCAGGCGCTGCCGGCCCGACAGCAACAGACCTTTGTTTTGCGCTGTTTCGAGGGCATGAGTGTTGCAGAGACCGCCAGCGCGATGGGCTGCTCGGATGGCAGCGTAAAGACGCAGTACTTCAGGGCGCTGGCCGCACTGCGGGAACGACTGGGAGAGCACTGGGATGGCTGATCAAGACGATCGAAGGCTGGAGCAGGCATCGCGGGCGCTGTACCGGCGTCGTGCCGATGCGCTGGATCCGGATGTCCGCAGACGGCTGGCAGAGGCGCGCAGAGAAGCTCTGGCCCGGGCCGAGCGCCCGGCAGGGCGTGGCCTGCGGCTGCCCGTGCTGGTACCCGCGGGGGCTGCCGCCGCTGTGGCCGCGGCGGCCGTCGTCTTGCTGATCCGCCAGCCCGGCATGGATCACGATCCCGGACTGCTGGCGGGCGCCAATGAGCCGGCGGAGGACATGGAGATCCTGCTCGGTAACGAGGACTTTGAGCTATTGGACAACCTGGACTTTTATCTGTGGCTCGACGACGAGCCGGAGACAGGCTGAGCCCGGTGGTGCACGCGTGGCAGAGGACATGTTGCGGCCTGATTTTTGGATGGGTGGCGATGATGGCGGCCCCGGCCGCCGACGGCCCGCCACCGGATGAGGCGCTGCTGGAGTTTCTGGCGCTGTGGGAACCTCGGGACGAAGACTGGCTCAATGCCGCGCTGGCCGAGACGACGAATGTTGACGAGGACGGTGAGACCGCCCCCGAATTGACGGAGACTGACGACGATGAAGATTAGAGCCTGGCTCATGGTGCTGCTGGCGGCGGGATGCCTGATCGCAATCCCGGCCGGGGCTCAATCCTGGGACGAGCTCAGCCCGACCCAGCAGGAAGTGTTGCAGGGGTTCCAGGGTCGATGGGATGACCTCCCGGCCGAGCGCAAGCAGCGTTTGGCCGCTGGCGCCGAACGCTGGTCGGAGATGGACGATGAGCAGAAAGCGCAGGCCAGAGACCGCTTCCAGCGCTGGCGGGGCCTCGATCCGGAACAACGCCAGCGGATCCGCGATCGCTATCGTGATTTCAAGTCCCTGCCCCCTGATGAGCAGCAGCGGGTGCGCGAAAACTTCCGCCGCTTCCGCGAGATGAGCCCGGAGCAGCGCGACCGATTGCGCGACCGCTGGCAGGACATGACGCCCGAGCAACGTGAGCGCGCCCGGGACCGGATGCGTAGCCTGACGCCGGCTCAGCGGCAGCGCGTCATCGACCGGATGAAGAACCGGCAGCCCGGCGGCGGTTGAGCCGCCCGCGCTGGCACAACAGAAAGCCGGCTCAGGCCCGGGTTCGCCGGTTCACTATACTCTGAAGCAGGCGTAGTCTGTCAGAGCGTCTTCAGCACCGCGTCGAGGCTTTCCTTGGCGTCGCCGAACAGCATCCGCGTGTTGTCCTTGTAGAACAGCGGATTTCCGACACCGGCGTAGCCGGTGGCCATGCTGCGCTTCAACACGATCGTCGTGCCGCCCTTCCATACCTCGAGGACCGGCATACCGGCGATCGGGCTGTCGGGCTTCTCCTGTGCGTCCGGATTGACGATGTCGTTCGCGCCGATAACGACGGAGACGTCGACGTCCGGGAAGTCCTCGTTGACCTCGTCCATCTCGAATACGATGTCGTAGGGCACCCTGGCCTCGGCCAGCAGCACGTTCATGTGGCCGGGCATCCGGCCCGCGACCGGATGGATGCCGAAACGGACGTTGACACCCTTTTCGCGCAGCACTTTGGTGATCTCGTAGACGGTATGCTGAGCCTGCGCGACCGCCATCCCATAGCCCGGTACGATCATGACTTCCTTCGCGTTGACGAGCAGTTCGGCCGTTTCTTCCGGCTGGATGGGCTGGATCTCGCCTTCGACCTCGCCGCTGGCGGCCGTCGTGCCGCCGCCGGTGCCGAAGCCACCGGCGATCACCGCGATAAACTTGCGATTCATCGCGCGGCACATGATGTAACTGAGGATCGCACCGCTCGAGCCGACCAGCGCGCCGGTCACGATCAGCAGGTCGTTGCTCAACATAAAGCCGGTCGCAGACGCCGCCCAGCCCGAGTAACTGTTGAGCATCGAGACGACGACCGGCATGTCGGCGCCGCCGATGGCCATCACCATGTGGACGCCGAATGCGAGCGCGATCACCGTCATCAGCACCAGCGGCAGCATCCCGCCATCGGCGCCCGCCTGCTGTACGAATTCATGGCCGAACCAGATAGCCCCGAGTAGCAGGCCGAGGTTGAGCAAATGCCGCGCCGGCAGCAGCATCGGCTTGCCGCTGATGCGCCCGGACAGCTTGCCGAAGGCGATGATCGAGCCGGAGAAGGTGACCGCCCCGATCAGCACGCCGAGATAGGTCTCGATATCGTGGATCGTGGCTTCGGCGCCGGTCAGCGTAATCGAGTGATCCATAAAGTTCGCAAAGCCGACCAGTACTGCGGCCAGCCCGACCAGGCTGTGCAGGATCGCGACGAGTTCGGGCATCTGCGTCATCTGCACGCGGCGCGCGAGCATCAGACCGACGCTGCCGCCGATCAGCAGCGCGATGAACAGCAGGGTGTAATGCTGCGTGACTACGCCGAGGATGGTCGCCACGAGCGCGATGGCCATGCCGATGATGCCGTACCAGTTGCCGCGGCGAGCGGTCTCCTGGTTCGACAGGCCGCCGAGCGCGAGGATGAACAGGATGGTCGCGGCGATATAGGAAGCGGTTACGAGTCCAGCGCTATTCATTTCGACCTCACTTCCGGAACATTTCGAGCATGCGTCGGGTAACGGCGAATCCGCCGGCGATGTTGATACTTGTAATCAATAGGGTGAAACCGGCGATCAGCATGATGACGGTGCTCTCAGAGCTGATCTGCAGCAGCGCACCGATCACGATGATGCTCGAGATCGCGTTGGTCACGCTCATCAGCGGCGTGTGCAGTGCCGGCGTCACGTTCCAGATGACCATATAGCCAACGAAGCAGGCGAGCACGAAGACGGTAAAGTGCGCCATAAACGACGCCGGCGCGACCGCACCTACGCCGAATAGCGCCAGGGCACCGAGTCCCATCGCGACGAGCGGGCCGGTGGTCGATTTCTTCTGCTCCTGCTGGACCACGGCCGGAGCCGGTTTCGGCGCCTTGGGTGCCGCTGACAGCTTCGGCGCCGGCGGCGGCCAGGTCGTCTCGCCGCCGATGCAGATCGTCGCGCCGCGGATCGCCTCGTCTTCCATGTCGACGACGAGTTCGCCGTCCTTCTCCGGTGTCATGTCTGTCAGCAGGTGGCGCAGATTCGTGCCGTAGAGCTGGCTCGACTGCGCGGCCAGACGGCTCGGCAGGTCGGTGTAGCCGATCAGCGTCACGCCATGCTTGATGGCGACCTCGCCGGGTTCGGTCAGCTCGCAGTTGCCGCCCTGCTCGGCCGCCAGGTCCACGATCACGCTCCCGTCCTTCATCGACTCGACCATTTCGGCCGTGATCAGGCGCGGCGCCGGCTTGCCGGGGATAAGGGCGGTCGTGATGATGATGTCGACGTCCTTCGCCTGTTCGGCGAACAATTCCATCTCGGCGTCGATGAACTCCTTGCTCATGACCTTGGCGTAGCCGCCTTCGCCCGACCCATCCTCGTCGTTGAAATCGAGCATCAGGAACTCACCGTCCATGCTCTCGACCTGTTCCTTTACTTCCGGCCGCGTGTCGAAAGCGCGGACGATGGCGCCCATGCTCCTGGCCGCGCCGATCGCGGCGAGTCCCGCGACACCGGCGCCGATAACGAGGACCTTGGCCGGGGGGACCTTGCCTGCGGCGGTGATCTGGCCGGTGAAGAAGCGGCCGAAGTGCTGGGCAGCCTCGACCACAGCGCGGTAGCCGGCGATATTGGCCATCGAACTCAACGCGTCCATCTTCTGGGCGCGCGAGATGCGTGGCACGCTGTCCATCGCCAGCGCGGTGACGCCGCGCCCGGTCAGTGTCTTGAGAAGCTCCGGATTCTGTGCCGGCCAGATAAAGCTGATCAGCTTCTGCCCGGATCGCAGCATGTCGAGCTCTTCTCCCTCCGGCGCCCGAACCTTGAGCACGATATCGCACTGGTCGTAGATGTCCCTCGTGGAGGCGGCGATGTCGCAGCCGGCGGCCCGATACGCATCATCAGAAAAACTGGCTTCGACCCCCGCGCCATTCTGTACGGCTACCCCGTAGCCGAGTTTTATGAGCTGGGATGCGACTTCCGGAGTCGTCGCAACGCGCCGTTCGCCCGGATGAGATTCCCGGACGATACCGATCTTTAACCCCATGCGATTCCTCCCGCTGACTTGTTGTTACGTGTTTGGGCCCAACCCAGTTTAGCCTTCTGAGCCGCGGTTACCACCTCGGGATGTATCGTGGTCTGATATTCCACCTGAGCCCCGGGATCAGGCCCCGACGCCCGTAGATCTGAGCATGCTACCGGGCCCATGGGGCATGCGGGTTTGTTTCCCGTCCGCTTCTGTGACGCCGCCCATGGTGACACCAATATCCTTGTTCCCTGTTGGATTCCCGCCCGATCGGGTCGCCGCAGCGAGTGCAGTCAAATTGACGGGCGATACCGGTCATGCTCCAGCTGCAGTGATTTCTGATTGATTTTCCACCGCCGTTCTGGAATAACAGCTCTGGCGAATGTCGCCGCCCGCGAACTCAGAGCCAGCATGCATAGCAGCCTGTTCCAACAGATTCTCCGGACTGACGTCGCCGGCATGCCGCTGGAATGGGTGGACTATCGGGAGGCGGTGCGTCTCTATCACACTGAGCAGGTCGCCTACGAATGTGGCTCGCCAATGATGCGGGTCCACGGCGGTATCAATGCCGCCAGCGGTCTCCGCTCCGTGTTGAGTCTGAGTTCCATCATCGCTACCCACGGCACGCCGCAGATCGGCATGCTGCGGCGATCCGATTACGCGCCGCCGCTAAACAACTTTGCCTTGTTCAAGCGCGATGCCTTTCTGTGTCTGTATTGCGGTGAGACCTTCCCCGGCGGTCAGCTCTCGCGTGATCACGTCACCCCGATCTCGCAGGGCGGCAAGGACGCTTGGACCAACGTGGTCACTGCCTGCAGGCGCTGTAACCACTACAAAGCAGGGCGCACGCCGGAACAGGCCGCGCTACAGTTGCTCGCAGTGCCGTTCACGCCGACCTACGCGGAGTATATCTATCTGAAGGGACGCCGCGTGCTCGCCGACCAGATGGAATATCTGCTGGCCCATTTTCCGCGCACCAGCCCATTGCACGCGCGTCTGTCGCGGTTGTCGGCGGCGGGCGACCTCCCCGGCTGGAACGGGTAGGGCGCCGGACAAGGCCCGAAAAAAAGAAGCCCCGCCATTGGCGGGGCTTCCGGACATGCAGCCCGCAGGCTGCACCTCCCCCCTCTCGTTGTGATCGCGGCCGCAACACCCGCAGGCGCGCTGTGCCTATCTTCCGTCCAGGCTCACGCTGGCGTGACAGGTCTGACTCGGAGCCTCTGCAGCCGAGACGCGTTCAACCGCCACAAGCACCATCCAGAGTACGACCAGCAGAACTGCGAAGAACGGCGAAAAGGTCTTTGTCATGCACTGCTCCACGGTTCGTTGCGGCGCCTGTCAATGTGATTGCAGAATTCATGCCGGATTCGACAACAATATGAAAAGACAGGCGTTTCCAGGGGCTCGATGACGACAGGGCAGCGGCGGCTGTAAACTTCGCCGACAGCATTGCCGCTTTCGGCCCGGCTTATGTCAAGACGGATGGCGGTTCACGCTGCAATGGGAGCGGCCTTTGATCCATCTCATCGACGCCAGTGTTTTTGTGTTCCGCGCGTGGTATTCGATACCCCCGGATATGAGCGACGCCGAGGGGCGGCCGGTCAACGCGGTCTATGGATACACCGGTTTTTTGTGTGATCTGCTGGAGCAAGCGCGGCCAACGCATATGGCCGTGGCCTTTGACGAGAGTCTGACCACATCGTTCCGCAACGAGATCTACCCGCCGTACAAAGCCAATCGAGAGCTGCCACCCGCCGAACTCGAGCAGCAGTTCGCGCTGTGCCGGGACATCACCGGCGCGCTCGGCCTGCGTCATTTCGCCGACGAACGTTACGAGGCCGATGACATTATCGGAACGCTTGCCTGGCTCGGCCGCGCCGAGGGGATGTCGAGCACCCTTGTCACACGGGACAAGGATCTGGCGCAGCTGCTACGGCCCGGGGATGTTTTTTTGAACCCCGTCGACAACCGCCGTTATGGATATGGAGAGATCGCAGGGCGTTTCGGCGCCGTGCCGGAGAGGATGGCGGACTTTCAGGCGCTGGTGGGAGACAAGGTTGATAATGTGTCCGGCGTGCCGGGCGTCGGCGCCAAGACCGCCGCGGCGCTGTTTGCTGAATTCGATTCGCTCGAGTCCTTGTACGCCCAGCTGGAGCGGGTCGAGGACTTGCCGATCCGGGGTGCCAAGACGGTGGCCAGGCGCTTGCGCGAACACCGCGACGCGGCCTTCCTGGCGCGTGATTTGACTCGTATCGTCACCGACATGCCGCTGTCAGTCCGCTGTCGTGACCTGCGCACAGAAAAACCGGACGAGGCCGCGCTCGATGCGCTGTTCGACCGCCTTGATTTTGGCCAGCGCCTGCGTCGCCAGGTCAGGCGCCTGGCATCGGCGTCGTGAGCGGCTTGATCACGCCATGACCGCCGATTTCGGTGCGACATTGGTGGATATCGGGGCGCGCCTGGGGCGGACGCTGAGCGCGCAGCGGGCGGCGCCGGTCTCCGGCGGCTGCATCAATACGGCCTGGCGTTTGTGCTGTGACGACGGCGATGTGTTTCTCAAGACCAATGCCCCGGACCGGCTGGCCATGTTCGAGGCGGAGGCTGAAGGTCTGGCCGAGCTGGCGCGGGCCGATGGCCTGCGCGTGCCCAGGGTCCTTGGAGCCGGATCGAGTGGGACCATCGCCTGGCTGGCGCTGGAGTATGTGGAAACCGGCACAGCGGCTAGCGGTACCGAGCGACGTCTTGCTACGGGTCTGGCACTGCAGCACGGCAAGCTTGCCGATCGGTTCGGCTGGCACCGGGACAACACCATCGGCAGCACGCCACAGCCCAACGCGACGGCTGAGAGCTGGCCCGCGTTTTTTGCCGGGCAGCGTCTGGGCTTTCAGCTGGATCTGGCCCGCGAGCGTGGCTGGCCTCGTTCGATGATCGACAGCGGGCGACGCCTGCAGCAGCGTCTGGATGCATTCTTCGACGACCAACGGCCGGAACCGGCGCTGCTCCATGGCGATCTCTGGGGCGGTAACTGGGCTACGGACACACGGGGCGCGCCGTTTGTCTTCGACCCGGCGGTCTATTACGGCCACCGCGAGGCCGACATCGCGATGACCCGGCTGTTCGGCGGTTTCGGCGCCGATTTTTATGCCGTCTACCATGAGCGATGGCCGCGGCAGCCCGGCGAAGAGGTCAGATGCGAGCTATACAACCTCTACCACGTGCTCAATCATCTCAACCTGTTCGGCGCGGCCTATCAGGCGCAAGCCGAGCAGATGATCGGCCGGCTGCTGGCCGAAGCGGGGATCTGATTCAGAGCGTCTCGCGGACGATACAGATCGCAGTGCCCTCCGGCGCCTGCAGCGCGAGCGACGGGACGCCGAGGACCTGATCCTCCGCTGACACCGGTTCCAGACCCCGCTGGGTCAATAGCGCTTCTGTTGCGTCCATGTCGGGGGTGGTGAATAGCAGACACGGTGGTTCACGTCGGGCTGACTCGTACAGGCACAAGTCGACGCCGTCGCTGGTCAGGGCGGCCCGCGGAGACGGCGGGCCGCTATGGTCTGTCGCCACAAAACCCATGCCCTCCCAGAACACGATCGCATCGTCGAGACGTCTGACCGGATAACGATACTCGCTGAAATAACCCGCAGCCGGGGGCGGGGGCGGTGTCGAGGGCGGAGAGAAGGTGCGCGCTTCTACCAGCGTGATCATCTGCCCGTCCGGATCAAGAAAACCCAGTTCGTTAAACTGCTCTTCGCCGGTCTTGAGGAACTCGAGGTTGATGCCGTCAGCTTCCAGTTGGCGGCCGAACTTCGCCACCCGCGGATGCACCCAGACCAGTGCCGGCGACGCGAATGCATAGGCATGCAGGCCGAGCGCGACGTGACCGTCGGTGACAACGCCGTAACCGTGTGACCATATGTCTCCGGCCACTGCCTGGCTTAGCCCGAGCGCCTCAAAAAAGCCGATCGAATCGAGCAGATCCGGGGTGTGGATACTGATCTCCAAAAACCGGCCGAGCATGGTTCAGGCGCCGCTGGCCGCGGCCCGTTCCGCGGTCTTGCGCCACGCATCCTCGAGCGCCTCACCATCCCAGGCCGGGGAGGTCTCCGGCCAACCCTGGAGATGTCTCAGCACCAGTTGGGTGAGGAAGCTGATGTGGTCGCGCCGTGCATTGAGCGCCGGGATGTACGAGATCTGCTTGCCGCCCGACTCGACAAACAACTCCTCGTTTTGCATCGCGATCTCTTCCAGCGTCTCGAGACAGTCCGCGGAAAAACCCGGGCAGATCACGTCGAGCCGCTTGAGCCCGGATTTGCCCATCGCCGCGACCGTCTCATCGGTATAAGGCCGCAGCCACTCCTCACGTCCCACGCGGGACTGGAAACTCAGCGACCATTCGTCGTCTTTGAGGAACAGAGCTTCGGCCAGCAGACGACCGGTCTTCTGACACTGGCAATGATAGGGGTCGCCGGCGAGCAGATACCTTCGCGGTACGCCGTGAAAGCTCATCAGCAGGTGCTCGCCGCGGCCATGCGTAGCCCAATGCTCACGGACGCTGGCCGCCAGCGCGGCGATATAACCCGGTTCGCCGGCGTACTCGTTGACGAAGCGCAGCTCCGGAATCCAGCGCCAGCGCCTGAGTGCGTCGCTGACTGCGTCGAACACTGTCGCTGTCGTCGTCGCCGAGTACTGCGGGTACATCGGCAGCACCAGCAGCCGGCGGACCTTTTTCGCCCGCAGTCCCTCCAGCGCCGCTGCCACCGAGGGCTTGCCATAGCGCATACCCAGCGCCACATGGACCGGCGCCTCGAGCGCGGAGTCGAGTTCCTTTTGCAGCGCCTTGCTTTGGCGCACTGACCAGTCCATCAGCGGAGAACCGCGGTCGGTCCAGACCTTGGCGTAGGCTTCGGCGGAGCGGCGCGGCCGGATGCGCAGGATCACGCCGTGGAGGATCAGCCACCAGAGTGGTCTTGGCAGCTCGATAACCCTCGGATCCCACAGGAATTCGGCCAGATAGCGGCGCACGGCCTTCGGTGTCGGATCGTCGGGCGTGCCGAGATTCACCATCAGGATGCCGAGGGTCTCGCCGCTGCCGTGCCGATAGCCGGCCTCGCCAATATACTTGGGCATGCGGTCCTCTCTATTGCCTGTTCGGTGGAAGCGATTAGATCATACTGATCGGGGCGAGGATCGTCCGGGCCGCCACCGGCCCTGATGGCGTCACCCGCCGAGGTAGATTCTATATGGAAGCGCAGGGCAATTCTCCGGCGTCAGCGCGGATCGACAAGATGCGGCGCCGGCGCCTGGTGCGTGATCTGATCCGCTTCCAGGCCAAACTGCTGATCGACGCGCTCAAGGACCTGTTGCTAAGTCCCGTCGCGATTATCGCTGCAGTGATGGATTTCCTGCAGCCGCAGATGCGCCCGGATATGCGGTTTTACCGGGTGCTGGCTTTTGGACGCAGAATCGAGACCAGGATCGATCTGTTCGGCGTAGGCCGAGGATCCGCGCCCGAAGCCGATGAGTGGACGGTGGATGCGGTGCTTGACCAGGTTGAGACGCGGATCGAGGCGGGCACACGCAAGACGAGAAATTCTGATGGAGAGGAGCCATGACAATCCGCAAAGCGACAATCTTGTCGGGGCTGCTGTTGAGCGCTATCGCGGCAGCGTTTCCGGTTGAATTCGACGTCAACACCGAGGGCGTGGAGGTCGATATCGTCCGGGTCGAGGCGGGGGAAGCGGTGGTGCTGCGAGTCAGGAATTACGAGGACGCCGAGATCCGCTGCGATCTGACGTTCCGCAATGGGCCTGAGATCGCCCGTCAGCGCAAGATTTCGGTGGAAGCGGGTGAGCAACGCGTGGTGCGTTGGAATCCGAGTCGTAATGTCGTGCGGATCAGGGTCAGCGGCAGTTGCTGGCGCAGCGACGAGGCGCGGGCGGCCGGGTGAAAAACTATCTCGGCTTTTTTCTCGACAGTCTCTACCGCGCGACCGGCGGCGAGGCCCAGCAGCATGATTTCCTGACGCGCTTCTACGAGCTGTTTATCGAGTCGTCACCCGCAGTGGCGGCGCACTTCCGCGACGTCGATATGCAGCGTCAAAAGCAGATGCTGGGGCGATCGCTGCAGGAGATGACCGACTTCTCCACCAGTCGCGCGGCCAGCGAGCATCTGCGCCGGACTGCGCTCCGGCACAGCCGCCGGGATCGGGATATCGACCCGGATCTCTACGATCTATGGCTCGAGAACCTCATCGCTACGGCGCGGGAATTCGACCTCGAGTTCAATGAGGAAGTAGAGCTGGCCTGGCGCGTGGTGCTGGCACCCGGCATCGCCTATATGAAATTCAAGTACGACCATGGCTGAACCGTTCCGGGTTCAGGCAACGTCGCGCCCGCTGATCAGGTCCTCCAGACTCGGCGGCTCGTGACCGGGGCCCATGCGGCCGGATCTGAGCCGGTTCATGTAGTCCCTGTACGCGCGCATGGCCTGGCGGCCGAAGATCCACATGATCGGGATGTTGGCGAACAACATCACGCCGGTGCCGATGCCGGTCAGGTTGTCCAGCTCGGCGTCGGTGGTGATCAGACCCGCGGTAGCGACGACGATGAGCGCGCAATAGACCAGCTTGTAGGGCATCACCGAGCGCTCGCCGGCAAGATAGATCATCCCCTGCTCACCGTAATAACTCCACGAGATCATCGTGGAGAGCGCAAACAGCCATGCCGCGAGGGTGACCAGCCACTTGCCGAGGCCATCCTGCACCGTATCGAAGGCGCGGGCGGTCAGAGAGGCGCCGGGATAGTCGATAAACAAGCGCGAATGCAGCAGCCGCGGCTCGACCGGACTGTCGATGACGCCCCACTCGATAAACGGGCGGCTGTTGGGGGCGGCCGATATCGTGCCGAAGATCTTGTGCAGCTGATTGCCCGACTGATCATTGTCGTGGGCTTCGACGATCATGAACACGGTCTCGCCGTCATGCCACTCTGAACCGGGCTGCAGCGGCGCCGGCACCGATTCCAGAGTCCACTGCCCCGACTCGCTGCGCTGGACTTCCGGCGCGATGCCGAATTCGCTGTCACCGCTGCGGTTCCATACGCCGGTCGACAGGATCACCAGTGCGGTGAACGTGCAAACGATCAGGGTATCGATCAGCGGCTCCATCGCCGCGACCACGGCCTCGCGGACCGGTTCCCGGGTCTTGGCCGCGGAATGGGCGATGGGTGAGGAACCCTGACCGGCCTCATTGGAGAACAGCGCCCGCTTCATGCCGAACAGGAACGCGTAACCCATGGTGCCGCCGAGAAAAGCCCCGCCTGCCTCACTGGGGTTAAACGCCGAAAAGACGATCAGTCTGAGCACACCGGACAATTCACTGGCATTGACGACCAGCACATAGAGGCCTGCCATCAGATACAGCGCCACCATGATCGGCACCAGGCGGCCGGCGACCGCACCGATTCGTTTGATACCGCCGATAATCACCATCGCCACCAGGATGGCCAGTACGATGCCGGTGGCGACGCTCGGGATGCCGAAGTAACTGTGTGTAATTTCGGCGACGTTCCAGGCCTGGAACATATTGCCGCCGGTGGCGGTGGAGACCAGTAGCGTGATGCAGAAGATCCCGCCGATCAGTTTGCCGGCGCCGGCGAGTCTGGGATCGAGCCGTGCCAGACCCTTGCTGGCCACCCACATCGGCCCGCCGTGGGGGTTGTCCGGATCGTCCGTGTTGCGGTAGAGCATGGACAAGGTAACTTCGGTCAGCTTTAGCGCCATGCCAAAGAAACCGACCACCCACATCCAGAACACCGCGCCGGGACCGCCGAGCGCGATGGCCAGCGCCACGCCGCCGATATTGCCCAGTCCTACGGTCGCGGACAGTGCCGCCGACAGCGCCTGGAAGTGGTTGATCGCACCGGGGTCCGCGGCGTCGTCATAGCGTCCCCGGAGCACGTGGGTGGCGTGGCTGACGGCGCGGAATTGGGCGAATCCGCTCCAGATCGTAAACAGGATCCCGGTGCCGAGGACGGTGAGCAGGACCGCGTTATGCCAGAGCACCCCGTTGATGGCGGACATGATGCTGTTGAGACTTTCCATGGGACTCCGTCTGGTCGGGGATCAAGGCTCAGGCCCGCGGCGTGCCAGCCGCGGTCATGATGGAGCCTGTCCGGAACCTTGGCAAGGCGGCCTCCGGCCACAGTAGTAGAATCCCGCCTCTGCACAGAGGCCTGTGATCCATGCGCGGTAGTCGTCGTCAAAAAACTGTCCTGGGCCACGGCATACGCCTGCTGGTTCTCGCCGGGCCCTTGATCGCCAACAATCTGGCGATCGCCGGTATGGGATTCGCCGACACGGTGATGGCCGGGCGTATCGGCACCCGTGATCTGGCTTCGGTGGCCGTGGGTAGCAGCGTGTGGATGGTGGTATTCCTGTTCGGCCTCGGCGTGTTGATGGCGATGAGCCCGACCGCAGCGCATGCGTTTGGCGCCGGCCGTAACGCAGAAGTCGGCGTCTACACCCGGCAGTGTCTCTGGCTCAGCCAGGCGCTGGCGATATTTTCGATGTGGGTGTTGTCGCACGCCGGGAAGGTCCTGAACGCGGTGGGCGTCGATCCCGCGGTGATCCCGCTGACCGCCGGTTATCTCGACGCCATCGCCTGGGGCCTGCCGGCCATGTATGCCTATCTGAGCCTGCGCTTTATGAGCGAAGGCGTCGGCTGGACGCGACCGATCATGTATGCGGCCCTGCTTGGTCTGGTGGTCAACGTCTCTGGCAACTGGATCTTTATGTACGGCAAGCTCGGATTCCCTGCCATGGGCGCGGTCGGCTGCGGCGTCGCCAGCGCGCTGTCCATGTGGTGCATGTTCGGCTTGATGGTGGCTTATGTCGCCACCCAAAAGCACTATCGCGCGTTCTCGCTGGCAGCGGCCCTCGAGCTGCCGAACGCGGCCCGCTTGCGCGACCTGCTTGGTCTGGGCCTGCCTATCGCGGTAAGTATCGTCTCCGAAGCGGGGTTGTTTAGCGCGGTCGCGGTGCTGATGGGGACCCTGGGTGCGACCGCGGTCGCTGCGCACCAGATCGCGATCAATTTCGCCGGCACCATGTTTATGGTGCCGCTGGCCGTGCACTCGGCCCTGACTATCCGAGTCGGCCATGCGCTCGGTCGCGGCGATCCGGCATTGGGTCGCCGTATCGGCATGATCGGCATCGCCATGTGTGGCGGTCTGATGGTGTTGTCCGCGCTGATGTTGCTGCTGTTCCGTTCCGAGATCGCCGCCTTCTACACTAGCGACAGCGAGGTGCTCCCGCTGGCCGCTTCGCTGCTGACCATGGCCATGATCTTCCAGGTCTCCGACGGGCTCCAGGTCGGCGCCGCCGGCGCATTGCGTGGCTTCAAGGACACCCGCATCCCGATGTTGATCAATTTCGGGTGTTACTGGCTGGCCGCATTTCCGCTGGCCTGGTATCTGGGCGTAAAGAAGGAAATGGGGCCACAATCCGTGTGGATCGCGCTGATCCTGGGGCTGTCCCTGACTGCGCTGTTTCTCAATCTGCGCTTCTTCGCCGTCGCCAGACGGCGCTTGCGGGCTGCGGCGGTATAATCCGATGCCCCCGCCGCGAGGAGGAGACAGTGCACCGTGGCGGGTACCAGACAGACAAGCCGGCTTGGCGTCGGCTCAAGGTGTATCCGTGAACAGACTACTTCGCCTTGTCGGGCTGCCGGGTCTGATCCTGCTTCTGATCGGTTGTGGCCGTGAGCCGGTCCCGGCCGCCGACACCGCGCCCGCCGTCAGCGGCGCTCAGGTCCTGCATGAAGCATTCGAGCAATATTTCGAGGACCAGCTCGAGCTCAACCCGACGTTCGCCACCGCGCTCGGTGACCATCGCTATGATGATCGCCTTGAGATCCCGTTCGGCCCCGAATACCGGGCCAGCTTCAAGGCGCAGGCGCAGCACTACCTTGACCAGGTCCGCGCTGTCGATCCGGAGACCCTGGGTGCTGCGGATCGAGTGAGCCGGGAACTGTTTATCCGCTCGAGAGAGCTGGATCTCGAGGGCCTCCGCTATCCCGATTATCTGATGCCGCTGGACCAGATGAATTCGTTTACCAGCGCATTCGCGGAGATGGGCTCCGGCGAGAGTATCCAGCCATTCAGAAACACCCGCGACTACGAGAACTTTCTCGCCCGGATGGCTGACTTCGAAAAGCAGATCGAAGCGGCCATCGCCAATCTGCGTGAAGGCGTGATGCGCGGTGTTGTACTGCCGCGTATCGCGGTAGAGCGACTCATACCGCAGCTCTCCTACCATGTGGTGACAGACGCGGAGGACAGCGTCTTCTACAGGCCGCTGCAGAGATTCCCGGAGACCGTGATGCCGGCGGACCGTGAGCGGCTGACCACGGCCTATCGCGACGCGATCATGCAGCAGGTCGTGCCGGCCTATCGTCGATTGCGCGACTATATGGCGCTCGAATACCTGGCCGCCGCACGGCTCGGCATCGCTTATTCCGAACTGCCCGGTGGCACCGCCTGGTATGACTATCTGGTGCGCTATCACACCACCACAGATCTCAGCCCGGAGGAGATTCACGAGATCGGACTGAGCGAAGTCGAGCGCATCCTCGTCGAGATGGACCAGGTGCGCCGCCAGGTCGGATTCGACGGCGACCGGAGCGCGTTCTTCGACTATCTCGGCTCCGATCCGTCGTTCTTCTGGAGCGACGGCGAAGACGCGTTGCGAGACTATCGTGGTGTGGAGGCCAGGGTCGACGAGGTGCTGCCGAAGTATTTCTCGGTGTTCCCCAAAGCAGGATTCGAGATCCGTCCTGTGGAGGCATTCCGCGCCGGCTCCGCGGCGAGCGCCTCATACCAGTCACCGTCGCCGGATGGCTCGCGACCCGGCGTGTTCTATCTGAATACTTACGATATCGCCCGTCTGCTGCGCTGGGGCATGGTGACCCTGTTCCTCCATGAGGCCTCACCCGGCCATCATTTTCAGAGCGCGCTGGCCCAGGAGAACACCGACCTGCCCCGGTTCCGGCGCTTCGGCGGGGTCACTGCCTACACCGAGGGCTGGGCGCTCTATGCTGAAGACCTCGGCATCGAGATGGGGATGTTCGACGATCCGTATCAATATTTCGGCAAGCTCAACGACGAGATGCTGCGCGCGCTGCGGCTGGTAGTGGACACCGGGATGCATCGGATGGGATGGACCCGGCAACAGGCCATCGACTACATGCTCGAGAATTCCTCATTGCCGGAGCTGGAGGTTATCCCGGAAGTGGAGCGCTATATCGTCGACCCTGGCCAGGCGCTGTCCTACAAGATGGGGCAACTGAAGATACGCGCGTTACGCGCCGAGGCGCATGCGCTGCTCGGGGATCGATTCGATCTGCGCCAATGGCATGACATGGTTTTGCTCAGCGGCGAGGTGCCGCTGGAGATGCTCAGCCAGCTAAGTGGTCAGTGGGTTGCTGAGCAGATTGCCGACTGACTCCGCTCAGCCCTGGCCAAAACGCGGCGCGTTGCCGGCCAGATAGGTCAATTCCTCGCCGGTGCTGAGACGGTTCAGCGTCGCGTTGCGATGCGGGAAACGCCCGAAACGGGCGACGATATCGCGGTGCAATATCGCGTAATCGAGGAATGACTGGAACACCTTCCGCTGGTCCAGCGAGACTTCGCTGAACAGCTGCTGATAGCGCGATACCGAGCTCTCCTGGTCTTCCAGGAACTCCGAATGTTGCAGTGGCATATAGAAAAAGCAGCGCTCGATGGGCGACAGCGCCAGATCCATCTGCAGGCTCATGCCGTCGCGCATCAGATAGCGGGCGCGGCCGTCTTTTTCGAAGGCCCGCGCCGAGCCGCGGAACAGGTTGCGCGGGAACTGGTCCAGCAGCAGGATCAGGGCGAGACGGCCAAACGGCGACGATCCCATGGGATCCAGACGCCCCGCCATCGCATCTTCGGTGATCTGCATCCAATCGGCCCTGATCTCCGCATCCCGGTCTTCGTCCGCACCAAACCAGAAGCCCATACGGGCGACGATGGCGGATGGATCCGCAATCGTATCGCCAAACCAGAAGGCTCTGATTTTTTTTGGCAATTTCTCTTCCGTCATCGCTCCGATCCCGTGCTGTTTCGGTCCAATACCGCGGCTGTCCTGCGGCAGCGCGGCCGTGTACGCCGACTATACTCCTGAGCATGCGGGCGACACATGTCATGACACATCTGGTCAACGAGTCACTCTTCCACGTCGGACAGCTGGTCGTGCACCAGCAGTTCAGCTACCGTGGCGTGGTCGTGGATGTGGATCCGGAATTTACCGAGACTGACGCCTGGCATGAAGAGATATCGATCTCCGCCTCGCCGAGGGCACAGCCCTGGTACCGGCTGCTGCGTGACGGATCTGCTCACGAAACCTACGTCGCCCAGGACAAGTTGCGGGCTGACGGATCTGGCGAGCGGATCCGACATCCCTTGCTGTGGCTCTACTTCGAGGATTTTCGAGACGGTGTCTATCTCACTCAACGGCGGGCGAACTAGGCTGGCCTATTTCCTACGCATCCTGACCCTGATCGCTATCGCGTCGCCGCTGGCCGCCTGCGGCCCCGATGCGCCACCGCCGGAGCAGGCGATCGAGTCGCTGGTGCAACAGGCCGAGGACGCAGGTGAAGCCGGCGATGTGGACGGCCTGCTCGCGTTGCTCTCCAGTGAATATCATGACATCGATGGTCGCGACCGCCGCAAGATGGGGTTCCTGTTGCGGACGCTGCTGGCGCGCTATCCGGACAGCGTGGTGCTGGTCCGTGGACTAGAGGTGGCGCTGATCTCCGATGAACTGGCCAGCGCGAACATGCAGGTGTTTGTCGTCGCTCGGGATCAGGGCTCAGCAGCGGCGCTGGACCTTGATGGCGAGCGACTATGGATGCGGCTGGATCTGCGGCGCGAAGGCAGCGACTGGCTGGTGACGCGGGCGCAGTGGCGCCGTGACCGCTGGAATTGACCGCCGCACCCGTATGTGATTTATAGTCAGTAGGCGATGGCATCCAGTGTGGTGCCGCGCCCGCCAGGACTATCCTAATAAAAACAGTGCCTTGGCGGAGTCACGGGCGCGCTGGCAAACCCTGTGGAGGATCTGAGAATTACGGCTGGTTCCGATAGGAACCGGCGCGGGGAACTGATGACTGTACCGTCCAGCGATTGTCTTTGGTCCGAGCGATTCGAGCGGGATAGCTGCGGATTCGGCCTTATCGCCCATCTGAAAGGCGAGGCCAGCCATCGTCTGGTCTCTATCGCCATCGAGGCCCTGGTGCGTCTGACCCACCGTGGCGCGGTGGCGGCCGACGGGCGCACCGGCGACGGCTGCGGCCTGCTGATGGCGACCCCTGAGGGGTTCCTGCGGCGGGTAGGGGCCGAGGCGGGTATCGACCTGCCGGAGCGCTTCGCCGCCGGCATGGTGTTCCTCAATCCAGGCGTGAAGCGAGCTGCCCGGGCACGGGGCGTGCTGGAAGACGCGCTGGCGCAGGAGGGCGTCACGCCTCTCGGCTGGAGGCCGGTCCCGATAGACGATTCGGTATGCGGTGAACAGGCTTTGCGGTCCCTGCCGGTGATCGAGCAGCTGTTCGTGACCTGGCCCGAGGGCGATGACGAGGGCGCCCTCAACCGGCGTCTGTACATGGCGCGACGCCGGGCCGAGCTGGCGCTCGAGCAACACGACCCGGTTTTTTATGTCGCCAGTCTGTCCTGCACGACGCTGGGCTGGAAGGCGATGGTGATGCCGGCGTTCCTGACCCGCTTTTATCCGGATCTGGCTGCGGAAGATATGGAAGCGCGTATCTGTGTCTTCCACCAGCGCTTCTCGACCAATACCTGGCCACAATGGCGGCTGGCGCAGCCGTTCAGGTATCTGGCGCACAATGGCGAAATCAACACCATCGCCGGGAACCGCAACTGGGCCGTAGCGCGGGGACCGGTGTTCCGCAGCCCGTTGTTGCCCAAGCTGGACGAGGTCCAGCCGGTCGTCGCTCTGTCCGGTTCCGACTCTTCGAGCCTCGACAATATGCTCGAGTTGTTGCTTTCCGGGGGCATGGACCTGATGCAGGCGATGCGCTTGCTGATCCCGCCCGCCTGGCAGACGGTCGAGACCATGGACGCGGATGTGCGCGCCTTCTATGAGTTCTTCGGCATGCATATGGAACCGTGGGACGGGCCCGCCGGGCTGGTGGTCACCGACGGTCGTCAGGCTGCCTGCGCGCTGGATCGCAATGGCCTGCGGCCGGCCCGCTTCGTGATCACCGATGACGACCTGATTACCGTTGCGTCGGAGATCGGCGTTTACGACTACCGGCCGGATCAGGTGCTGCGCAAGGGCCGCCTGGGTCCGGGGCAGATGCTGCTGATCGACACGGATCGCGGTGAGGTCCTCGAGACCGCAGACATCGAACAGCGGCTAAAAGGACGCGGGCCCTACAAAGACTGGCTGCGCCGGGGCGTCCGCTATCTGGACTCGGAGTTGATCGATCCGCAGCTGTCTGCGGAGCCGATGGCGCGTGACGACCTGCGCATCTATCAGAAGATGTTCAACGTCACCCGCGAGGAGCGTGACGAAGTGTTGCGCGTGCTCGCCGAGACTGAAGCCGAAGCGGTGGGCTCGATGGGTGACGATACGCCGCTACCGGTGATGTCCGCCAAGCTGCGCTCGCTCTATGATTATTTTCGCCAGCAGTTTGCGCAGGTCACCAATCCGCCCATCGATTCGCTGCGTGAGCGGATCGTGATGTCGCTGGAGACCCAGATCGGGCCGGAGCGGAATCTGTTCGATCCGCAGCCGGACCATGCGCGCCGGATCGTGATGAATTCTCCGGTCCTGTCGCAGCGGAAATTCCACCAGATCATGCGCCTCGAGGCCGAGGCCGGCGTCTCGGTGATCGATCTGAACCGGCCTCAGAGTCTGGCGCTGGATCAGAGCATCCTGCAGATCTGCGATGAGGCAGAGGCGGCCGTCGGCGCCGGCAACAAGATTATCGTGATCACCGATCGGGCGATCCGACGCGGACAGCTGCCGGTGCAGGCACTGTTGGCCACCGGCGCGATCCATCATCGTCTCGTGCGCGCGGGGCTGCGCTGTGATTGCAATCTGCTGGTCGAGACCGGCACCGCCCGCGATCCGCATCATTTCGCCTGTCTGATCGGTTATGGTGCAACCGCGGTTTATCCGTTCCTCGCCTATGAATGTCTGCATGACATGACGCGTACCGGTGAGCTGCGCCTGGACAGGAGCCGCGGCCGCCAGCTCGGACGCAGTTATCGCCGGGGTATCCGCAAGGGCCTGTTCAAGATCATGTCGAAGATGGGCATCTCGACCATCGCCAGCTACCGCGGGGCCCAGCTGTTCGAGATCGTGGGCTTGCACGAGGAGGTCGTCGATCTGTGTTTCCCCGGGACCTGCAGCCGCATCCAGGGCACGGCCTTTACCGATCTGCAGAGCGACACTGAGCAGCTGGCTCGTCTGGCCTGGGACTCGCGCGCAGACGTGGCCCAGGGTGGGCTCTACAAGTTCGTCCACGATGGCGAATATCACGCCTTCAACCCCGACATCATCGCGACCTTGCAGGCAGCAGTGCAATCCGGTGATTACGCGCTTTATCGGCAGTATGCAGAACTGGTCAACGAACGGCCGAAGACCGTGCTCCGGGACCTGCTCGAGGTGGTCCAGGCCGGCGCGCCGGTGCCGATCGAGGAAGTGGAGCCGGAGAGCGAGATACTGCGCCGCTTCGACAGTGCCGCGATGTCCCTGGGCGCGCTGTCGCCCGAGGCTCATGAAGCGCTTGCGATCGCCATGAACCGGCTTGGCGGCCGCTCCAATTCGGGCGAGGGTGGAGAAGATTCGGATCGTTATCACACCGAGCGGGTGTCCAAGATCAAGCAGGTTGCGTCCGGGAGATTCGGCGTGACTGCTGAGTATCTGGTCAACGCCGAGGTGTTGCAGATAAAGGTCGCCCAGGGCGCCAAGCCGGGCGAGGGCGGCCAGCTGCCGGGTCACAAGGTCAACGAGATGATCGCCCGCCTGCGTTTTGCCCGGCCGGGTGTGGGTCTGATATCACCGCCGCCGCATCACGATATCTATTCCATCGAGGATCTGGCGCAACTGATCTTCGACCTCAAGCAGGTCAACCCGGACGCACTGATTTCGGTCAAGCTGGTTTCCGAGCCGGGTGTCGGCACCATCGCCGCCGGCGTCGCCAAGGCCTATGCTGACCTGATCACCATCTCAGGCTATGACGGTGGCACCGGCGCCAGCCCGCTGACCTCGGTGAAGTACGCCGGAAGCCCATGGGAACTGGGTCTGGCCGAGGCGCAGCAGGTTCTGCGTGCCAATGATCTGCGGCATCGTGTGCGGCTGCAAACCGACGGTGGTTTGAAAACCGGTCTCGATGTGATCAAGGCAGCATTGCTCGGCGCGGAGAGTTTCGGTTTTGGTACTGCGCCCATGGTGGCCCTGGGCTGCAAGTATCTGCGCATCTGCCATCTCAACAACTGCGCTACCGGTGTCGCCACCCAACACAAAGTGCTGCGGCAGCGGCACTTCACCGGTCTGCCCGAGATGGTGATGAATTACTTTGGCTTCGTCGCCCGTGAGGTGCGCGAGATCATGGCCGCGCTGGGCGTGCGTCGATTCGATGAGCTGGTCGGCCACACCGAACTCCTGCGCCGGACGCAGGGAGACACTGAGCGCCAGCAGCGTATCGATCTGAGCCCGGTCCTGTCCGACGCCGGTCTCGGCCGCGAACGTGCGCACGTCTGCACCGAGCCGCGGAACGAACCCTTCGACGAGGGCTTGCTCGCCGAGCGCATGGTGGCCGAGGCCCTGAGCTGTATCGAAGAACAGCGCGGGGCGACGTTCCACTATGAGGTTCGCAACCATGATCGCTCGATCGGTGCACGTTTGTCCGGCGAGATCGCGCGACGCTGGGGCAACTACGGCATGGAGGAGTCACCGCTGGTGCTACGCCTGCGCGGCAGTGCCGGGCAGAGCTTCGGTGCGTGGAACGTCGGCGGTCTGCAGATGTACCTGGAAGGCGACGCCAATGACTATGTCGGCAAGGGTATGGCAGCCGGCCGGCTGGTGCTGTATCCACCCACTGGCAGTCGTTTCGAGGCGCGTAACACGCCGATCATGGGCAATACCTGTCTGTATGGCGCCACCGGTGGTGAGCTCTTTGCCTGCGGCCGCGCGGGTGAACGTTTCGCGGTACGAAATTCCGGTGCGGTGGCAGTGGTCGAAGGCGTTGGTGATCATGGCTGTGAATATATGACCGGCGGCGTGGTCGTCGTGCTCGGCCGCACCGGGGTCAATTTTGGCGCCGGTCTGACCGGCGGCTTCGCCTATGTGCTGGATATGGATCGGGACTTTGTCGATCGCTACAACCATGAATTGATCGACATCCATCGCATCACCCCGGAGACCATGGAGGCTCATCTCCACCACCTGAGGGGTCTGATCGAGACCCATGCCCGTGAAACCGGCAGCGCCTGGGCGCGGACGATCCTCGATGACTTCCGCAGCTATCTGCCGCGCTTCTGGCTGGTCAAGCCCAAGGCGGCGGAGATCGAGGATCTGATGGATGTGCTGCGCAGGGCCGCATGAGGGCTTTCCGATGAGCGAGAAGACCCTCAGGTTTATGGAGATCCCGCGCCGCGACCCGGACAAGGACGCGGCCGCGTTGCGAGTGGGGCACTACCGGGAGATCTACGGCCAGTACGACGCAGAACATGCCAGTGAGCAGGCGGGACGTTGTCTTGGCTGCGGCAATCCCTACTGCGAGTGGAAATGCCCGGTCCACAACTACATCCCCAACTGGTTAAAGCTGGCCCAGGAGGGCAACCTGTTCGAGGCCGCAGAGCTGTCTCATCAGACCAACCCGCTGCCGGAGATCTGCGGTCGGATTTGCCCCCAGGATCGTCTGTGCGAAGGCGCCTGCACGCTCAACGATGGTTTTGGCGCCGTGACCATCGGCAGCGTCGAGAAATACATCACCGACGAGGCTTTCCGTCAGGGTTGGCGTCCGGACATGAGCGGCGTCAGCGATACCGGGCGTGAGGTGGCTATCGTCGGTGCCGGCCCGGCCGGGCTTGCAGCGGCCGACGTGCTGGTGCGACATGGCGTGCGGCCGACTGTTTTCGATCGTTATCCACGGGTCGGTGGCCTGCTGACTTACGGCATACCCCCTTTCAAGCTGGAGAAAGACGTGGTCGAGAATCGACGCGCCATTCTCGAGGAGATGGGGGTGGAGTTTGTGCTCGGTACCGAGGTGGGCCGGGACATCGCCGCCGATCAGTTACTCAATGAGTATGATGCTCTGTTCCTGGGTGTCGGCGCCTACCGCGCGGTGCGCGGCGGCATGCCCGGTGAGGATCTGCCGGGTGTGCACGAGGCATTGCCCTATCTGATCGACAATGTGAACTCGGTGATGGGTGATGGCGGCGGCGAACTGACTGACCTGATATCCGGTAAACGCGTGGTCGTGCTCGGTGGCGGCGATACCGGCATGGACTGCAACCGAACCGCCATCCGTCAGGGCGCCCAAAGTGTCACCTGCGCCTATCGGCGCGACGAGGAGAACATGCCGGGTTCGCGGCGCGAGGTGCGCAACGCGCGCGAAGAGGGCGTGGTGTTCCTGTTCAATCGACAGCCGCTGGAGATCGTCGGTCGTGATCGGGTGGAGGGTATCAAGCTGGTGCGCACGCAACTCGGACCGCCCGATGCTGGCGGCCGCCGCCGCCCCGAACCGATACCGGGCACTGAGGAGGTGTTACCCGCCGACGTGGTCATCGTCGCTTTCGGTTTCCGGCCAAGCCCGCCGGACTGGTTGGGGATCATCGATGTGCTGGCCCACGACGACGGCCGGGTGCGCGTCGATCCGCTGAGCCGTTTCCCGTTTCAGACCACGCATCCGAAGGTGTTCGCCGGCGGCGACATGGTACGCGGCTCGGACCTGGTGGTGACCGCCGTCTATGAAGGCCGCGAGGCGGCCAAGGGGATCCTGTCCTTCCTCGGGGTCTGAACCCGACATCGAGCGGATGATCCGGCAACCCGCGACCCGCCCGAGCTCAGCTCCTAGTCGCCAGGCTCCTCTACCTTCCAGACAAAGGGTTCCCAATCGTCGCTACGATTGCTGCGCCAGCGGACGGCGATGAAATAGCGTTTGCCCGCCTCGAACACCATGGTCTTGTTCCATGGAAAATCCCGGCGCGGCGGCAGACCGACCTTTTCCGTCGCCAGCGATTCGCCGCCGATCTTGATCTCGTGTTCGCCCGGGCGCACCCAGTAGCTGGTGCGGTTCTGGCTCGCGGGGCCGATGATGTCGTCGATGGCGATCAGGAACGCCGGCGTCAGATCGCCGCCCGGCGGTGGTGCCCGGAAGTCCAGAATCGCGTGGGGTTCGCCGGCCCCGACATAAGGACCGGGAACACGGTCGCTGGCACAGCCCGCGATCACCAGCGCGATCAAAACGGCACAAAGCGCGAGTCGCTGCGTCATCTTCGCTCTCCGTGTGTCTCACCTGATTATCCTGCGTCTGATGCTTCAACGGCCGTCGCGGGAGTATGGTTGACACGGCTGCTCCCTAGGCGGCATCGCGACGGCTCTCCACCAGGGCTCCGCTTCCCAGCGACCAGTCGCCGTCAGCCGGTACCGCAGTGAATCGGAAACTGTCGACAAATGCCGCGCCCTCTTCGGCGAGCTCAGCGCCGAGCTTTGCGTCCAGCGGATACCGCGCCGAATATTGCACATCGAAATAGCGATCGGCCGCGTCGGGATGCAGACAGGCGAGACCCGCGACCTCCAGCAGCGTGCCTGCAGCACGGACCTCGATCAGCGTCCGATAGCGTACACAGCGCCGCGCTACGGCCGGGTCTAGGGCAAAGCTCGATTCACGCAGCGCAAATTGCCCGGGATCCGGATTGGCGCTCTTGCTGCGCCGGACCCAGTCGAGAAAGCCGTCGTCGTTGTCAAAGCGGGTGTTGAGCCCGGAGGTAAGGACGGCAGCGCCGAAGCTGTCTGTGCGATCCGCAGTGCGGCGCATCCATACTATCGACACGCTATTGCGTTGCACCTGGCGCCAGGCGTCGCCCGCAGGCGTGACCACGGTAAAGCCGGGAAACTCCGCGGCAACAAGCAGTATCGGCTGCAGCAGCAGCGCCAGCAGTATCCATCGGGGCACGCGTCTCATGACGCTATTCTAGCCCCCACGGGTCCTCGGATGACCGGGCAGCCGGGTGTTGTCCGCCATCCAGGCGATACGGTGTTCCAGCCAGATGTTGTCCGTGGGCGGGAACGCCTCGGGCTGATCGAAACTGCATACCGTCAGATCGACCGAGTCCGGATAATCTGCATGCCGATAACTCAGTGGTGTCCCGCAGCGTGCACAGAACTCCCGGGTGACGCCGGGCGACGAATGCCAGCGTGCCGGTTCACCCTGGAGCATGCTGACAGCGCTCTCGGGGAAAGTGACCCAGGCAACGACCGGTGCGCCGGTGGCGCGCCGGCAGCTTTGGCAATGGCAAAGAGCCGGTGCCGAGCCGGGCCCGCTGACGCGATAACGGATGGCCCCGCAGAGGCAGCCACCATCACGGCTCGGCGTGTCGATCATGCTGTTGCCGTCCCGGCCGGTTTTCGCTTCAGCAGGCGGAATCCATAGTCGCCGCTCTGCCGCCGGATGCGGAATTCGAGGATCCAGATCATCGCCAGTGGCTCCAGGTAGCGACACATCTCCAGACCACCGACATGGCAGGGCTCCATACCGATGTCGCGGATCAGGGTCTCGACGACGTCCGACGCGGCACTGTCACCACCGCAATAAAACATGGTCGCTGGCCCGTCGCCGAAGTCCGGGTCAGCCAGCACCTCCCAGGTCACCGTGTTGAACGCTTTGACCACGCGCGCCCCGGTGGCAATGTCCGCGATCATTTCGCCACCCGATGAATGATGCCCATGGATCAGCTGCAGATTCTCGTCCAGCGGGTTGGTGCAGTCGACAATGATCTTGCCGGCCACGTCGCCCATGGATTCGATGACCGGCTGGACCACATGCCACCAGACAGCCAGCACGATGACGTCTGCTTGCGCGGCCGCGTCAGCCGGGCTGGTGGCAAGCGCCCGGCCCTCGCAGCTTGCGACGATCTCGCGAGTTTTCGCGCTGTCCGGATCCCGCGCGCCGAACAGGATGTCATGGCCGGCCCGTGCCCAGCGGCGTCCGAGCGTTCCACCGACGTTGCCTGCACCGATGATGGCAATTTTCATTAGTACATACCTCTGCTTGATGCCTGGCAGTTCCAGACCCAGAGCGCGCGTTGGCGGCTCCGATCAGGTGGGGTTCGGCGTCTTCCCGGCCAGCAGTAGCGCGGAACTCAACAACGCGAGCTCCAGCAGCATCACCGCGATCAGCACGGCCGAGGGTATCCCTTCCGCACCGATGGCGATCAGCCTGCCCGAGAAGTACCCGATATTGAGCAGGGCAACCGCCAACAGGCCCGTCCGATGCCATTGTTTGGAGCCTGCTGCGTAGAGGAAGAACAGACCCACCGTGATATTCAGGCCCCCATGACTGCCGCGCAAATCGCTGAGCGCGTTGGTCGAGTACGGAGAGATTTCCAGATAGGCGAGGCTGGTCTCCGGTGACAACACCACCCAAAGGCCGAATCCGAGATAGAGCACGCCGCAAAAGAGCAAAAACAGCCGACTCATCTGATTGTCCTCCTGTGTTGCCGGGCGCCCCGTCTGGCTACGCCCCTATACCAACCATAGCAACTGGCGGGTGCTCAGGGCGCGGAATCCGCCGCCGGGAGGCGGACGCGGAAGCAGACACCCGCGTCACCGGTCAGGTTTTCGGCATACACCTGGCCGCCGTGATGTCGTGCGATCAAACGGACGATATACAGCCCGAGCCCGAGATGGGGTTCCGCGCCCGCGTCCCGGCGCACCGACGTCATGGATTCGAACAGCCTATCGGAAAGACCGTCCGGGAGCCGGCTGCCGGTGTTACCCACCTCCAGCAGCCAGCCGCCGTCGCTGGCGAGGCTGATCCAGATGCGGCCGTCAGCCGGACAAAAGTCCAGCGCGTTCTCGATCAGCTTATCTACCATCTGCGCCAGCAGATCCGGCGCGCCGGTCATCATGCAGGGGCCGTGCGGGATGCGCAGCTGCAGATTCCGATCGCGATGGGCTGCCTGTAACGCCTCGCCGAGCTCCTGCAGCAGACGCGCCAGGTCGAAGCGCTCACTCTCGGTCGCCGCGATCGCCTGCTCCATCCGCGTGGCGGCGCCGAGCGCGGTCACCATGGCCTGCAGGCGGTCGATGCCGACGCGGGCACGCTGCAGATAACGTTCGTCCCCGGCCTCGGCCTGCATATTCTCCAGCGAGGTGCGGATGACCGCCATCGGCGTGAGCAACTCGTGGGTCAGACGGCTGCCGAGATTTTTCAGATAGTCGTTGTACTCCCCGATCTGCTCGAGCAGTCGCGAAAAATTTCGTGACAGCTCGCCGAGCTCGTCCGCGGCGCGCTGTTCCGGCAACGGCGGTACCCGGTTTGCCTCGTCACCGAGGGCGAGTTGGGCCGCCCGGCTGAGACGGCGGATGCGCCACGACAACCAGGCGGCAAATCCCAACAGCAGACCGACCGCCGCAAGGCTGATCAAAAAGCTGGAGACGAACAGTTTCGAAGCGGCGCGATCGGTGAGGCTCAGGAAACGTTCGGCGTCTTCCTCGGCGATCAACACCAGCGCGTCGTTTGCGCCGACGGGTCGAACCGCTTCGAGGCGCACCCGCTCTGCGCCGGCGTCACCGATTCGCGCGTCTGGCGGCCCGCGCTCAAGCGC
>JBATKC010000298.1:0-5072 GCA_049669065.1 Gammaproteobacteria bacterium | reverse complement strand
TCTCGGCCGGGCTCGGCAGATCTTCCTCGCGGATCAGACGCTGGGCTTTGACCATCCTCGGCAGATGCGCATAGTTATAGGTGGCGATGCGATCGGGCCGGGCGTCGACCACCATTTCCAGCGTCTCCTGGAAGCGCTCCATGTTCTGGAATGGCAGACCGTAGATCAGGTCCACCGATACCGACAGGAAGCCCTCGTCCCGGGCCTGGCGCAACAGGCCGAGGGTATGATCCGGGGCCTGGACCCGGTTGACCGCACGCTGTACGCGTGGATCGAAATCCTGGATCCCCATGCTCAGACGATTAAAACCGAGCTCGGCCAGCAACGGGATGGTATCTGCGCCGGTCGTGCGCGGATCGATCTCGATGGAATATTCCCGATCCCCCTCGGTCAGCAACGGGAAATGTTCGCCAAGACCGCTCATCAGCCGCGTCATCTGCTCATCGGTCAGATAGGTCGGGGTACCGCCGCCCAGATGGAGCTGGCGCACCGGCCGGGAGGAGTCGTAAAGCTCGGCGTGCATAGCCGCCTCCCGGAACAGGTAGGCCAGATACTGGTCGGCCACACCGGGCGTGCGGGTCACGATCTTGTGACAGGCGCAGTAGTAGCAGAGCGAATGGCAGAACGGGATATGAGCATAGAGCGACAGCGGCCTGACCTGGTCGCCCTCGTTGCTCAATCGCGCGAGGCGGGCATAATCATCCGCACCGAAGCCCTCGTGGAACTGCACTGCGGTGGGATAGGAGGTATAGCGGGGACCGGGACCGTCATATCGCTGGACCAGGTCGCTGTCGAACTCTACTCGCTGCATGGATCTGCCACTCTTCGGACCGAACACGGAAAATAGCGGGTTTTGACCCGCCAGTCATTGATTTGCGTCAGCGCCACTGCGCCGCCGCAGGAGATCGTAACCGATGCGCCTTGCCGTCACGCTGCTGCTGATGACCGCCTGCCCCCTGCTCAAGGCCGCCGATGCCACGGCGGCCGGCTATTGGAGCCTGAATCAGGCCCGCGAGGTGCTCGACAAGACCCGTCATGTCTACATCGACCCGAATCTCGAAGGCTTGACGGCAGGCGAGCGTGCGGCCATCGACAAGCTGATCGCCGCGGGTCGGCTGCTCCACGAGATGTATCTGGATTCGCTACATCCCGAAGCGCTGGCGGCCGGCCGCGCCTTGTCTGCGCAGGAGCCCGGCGATCCGCAGATCGAAGCGCTTGGACAGTTGTTCTACCTGTTCCGGGGCCCGATCGCGACGACGCTGGATAACCGCCGCGAGCCATTCCTGCCGGTTGCACCGCCGGAACCCGGACGCAACGTCTATCCCTGGGGCATCGGACGGGCACCTTTGCAGGCGCTGATCGAGCGCAGGCCGGCGCTCGCGCCCGGGTTGATGAGCATCAGGACCGTGATCCGCGAAACCGATGCGGCCAATATCGGCACGGATCTGGCGCACCTTGACCTGTATCCGGTCCTGGACGTGCTGCATCCGGGCCTGCGTGAGCGCTTGCTGGATCTGCGTGATGGTGACGACGCGCCATTTTATGCGCTGCCCTACTCCCTGCGCTGGGCGCCGCAGATGATGCAGGTCTACGGCCTGTTGCACGAAGCGGCCGACGCCGTCGCCTCCAGCGATGCAGACTTTGCGGGCTATCTGCGTCTACGCGCCCGCGACCTGCTCAGCGATAACTACGAGGGTGGCGACGCGGCCTGGGTCAGCGGCGATTTCCGCAACCTGAATGCCCAGATCGGCAGCTATGAGAGCTATGACGACGGCCTGTTTGGCGTGCGCACATTCTTCTCGCTCAGCCTGCTGAAACGTGACGCGGAACGGACCGCCGAGATGCAGCAAGCTATCGGCAGCATCCAGGCGCTCCAGGATTTAATGCCCCAGCGTGGCGAACGCCAGGTGCGCAGCCGCATCCCGGTAGGTGTCTACGAAGTCATCGCCGATTTCGGTCAGGCCCGGGGGACCAACACCGCCAGCATCCTGCCTAACGAGGCAGACCACACGCGCAAGTACGGCCGCATCATCCTGCTGCGCGGCAACATCCTGACCAATCCGGAGCTGTTCGCGGACAGCGGACAGATCTATGCGGCTGCGGTCGGGCCTGAACTGGCGGCTGACTATCAGTCGGAAGGACCGCTATATCGGACGCTATGGCACGAGATCGGCCACTATCTTGGCGTAGCCCGCACCCTTGACGGTCGCGACCTGGGTCCTGCGCTCAGCCCCTGGGGGGACCTGTTCGAAGAGTTGAAATCCGATCTGGTTTCGCTGTTCGTGGCCCGCCAGCTCGAGGAGCAGGGGTTGATAGGTGAAGCCAGGCTCAGGGCCATCTATGCCAGCGGCATCAGTCGTGTGCTGCAGCGGGTCGAACCGCGGCGCGAGCAGGCCTACCAGACCATGCAGCTGATGCAGATGAATTTCTTTCTTGAGCATGGGCTGCTGTCCTTTGGCCCGGAATACCTGGGACTGGATTACACGCGTTATCACGACACCGTGGCAGAGATGCTGGCCGCGGTCCTGCGCATCCAGGAGAACGGCGATGCCGCCGAAGCCGGGGCCTTTGTCGATCGCTATGCGGTATGGGACTCCAAACGGCATGGCCGGCTGGCGCAGCGCCTGCGCGACGCCAATCCGTATCGGTTCCGCATGGTCCATTACCGGGTGCTGGATCCCCGATAGCGCCAGGGCCCTCGCCGGCGATCTTCTATACTGATGGCAGAGCGACCGGGATCAGGGAGGTGGCCCGCCGTCCACGGGAGTCGCCATAGAGGGATCGTCCATGCAAGCTGCGCACCGTCTGTTCACTCTGCTGTTGGCCGTACTTGTCTTCGCCGCCTGCGAGCGGGGACCTGCCGACACGCCGGCCACTGGCGCAACCGAAGCGACGACCGCCGGCTGCACGCTGACCATGGGCTGGGACCCCTGGGAGCCGTATCACTACATGGATCCCAAGGGCAATCTGCAGGGGCTCGATGTTGAGCTCGTCCGCGCCATGTCGGCCGAGGCCGGATGTTCGGTGTCATTCGAGCGGGACAACTGGGCCAGCCTGCTGGGTCGGATCCGCTCCGGCGACATCGATCTGATCAGCGGTGCCACCCGGACCCCGGAGCGCGACGAGTTCGCGATGTTTTCATCGCCCTATCGGATCGAGGAATTCGGTCTGTTTGTGCGCCGCGGCGACACGGAGGTGATGGCCACGGATTCGCTCTCCGCAATGCTGGCTGCGGGCATGAAGATCGGCGTGACCGACGCCTATCTGTACGGCTCAGAAGTAGAAGCCCTGCAGGATAATCCGACGTTTGCGCAGCAGTTCATCATCGCCGAGGTGGGTGAGACCAACGCGACTCGACTGCTGGACGGCGTGATCGACGCCTATCTCGAGGACGTCATCGTCGGCACCTCGATCGTGCGCCGACGCGGGCTGGAAGATGATGTGGAACTGCACCCGCTGGCTGCCGCCGGCGGCAGCGAAGTCCGGCTGATGTTCAGCCAGGCGTCGGTATCGCCAGAAGTCGTGGCCAGATTCGATTCGGCGCTGACCCGCCTGCGCGAGAGTGGCCGTTACGCGGAGATCGAGGGACAGTACATCCGTTAGCTCAGGGCGTGGTCTCCGTCGGCGCGTCGGTGCAGCGGATCCGATAGCGCAAATCCATGTCGTGAAAATTGGGCTCGCCGACACCGATCAACTCGCGGGACACGACTTCGCGACCGTCGGGGCAGAGCTTGCGCTGGACCAGCCAGGCATCCAGCCACTGCATGCGCAAGGCCTCCGCGCTCTGGCTATCGGCCGGGAACGCGGCGCCGGCCTTGGCTTCGAACATCAACATCCCCGGCTCAGCGTAGGAATCACGCAGGATGCTCTGGTTGTGGCGCTCGAAGTCGCCCCGGGATTTTTCTTCAATCGCACAGCCGGCAGACAGCGCCGTCAGCGCAAGCACCGCGCAATAGAGGGGTTTGAGTGCTACTCGAATCATGTTTCGTTTCCCTGTATGTCTGACCATGGGGCGGATGTCCGCGCGCCAGCGCGGAGATGATACCCCGGCCCGAGGCTAGCCTGTTGGCCTCGCCTGGCCTAGGCTAGTCTATCTGTCCCCTGCCGGAGAATCCGATGTCGAGAATGCTTCGCCTTAGCGTCGTGATGCTGCTCCTGCTGCTGGTGTCGGTACCGGCGACCGCAGAGGAGTGGCGCTGGGATGGCGTCAGCCGCGTGGTCGCCGTCGGGGATGTCCACGGCGCCTATGAAGAATTGGTCAGCATCCTCAGCCAGGCCGGTCTGATCGATGCGCAGCTGCAGTGGAGCGGTGGCGAGACGCATCTGGTCAGCATGGGGGACCTGGTGGACCGGGGGGCACGCTCCCGCGATGTGCTGGAACTGTTCATGGCTCTGCAGCCTGCGGCTGAAGCAGCCGGGGGCCGGGTGCATGTTGTCCTCGGCAATCATGACGCGATGCAGTTATCCGGCGAACTCGAATACGTGTCGGCCGAGGAGTTCGCCAGCTATGCGGACGCGGAAAATCCGGCGCGCCGGGAGGCTGCCTACCAGCGTTTCCTGAGCCACGGGGGTGTGACTGACGGCGACCAGGCCAAGGCGGATTTTGCGACGCGTTACCCCCCCGGCTACTTTGGTCACCAGGCGATGTTCGCGCCGGACGGCCGCTACGGATCCTGGATACTGCAGCGCCCGGTGGCCATAGTGATCAATGGCAGTCTGTTTGTGCACGGGGGCGTGTCAGACGATCTTGCAGTGGCCGATCTGAGCGCACTCAACACCCGTCTGAGCGGCGATCTGGCCGATTATGCCGCGGCTTGGGCAGCGCTCAGAGACGCAGGCGTATTGAATGAAGCAACACCGTTCTCCGAGCGTCCCGCGATCGCGGCGGCCGCCGCGGCGGCCGATCCGGATCTGACGGATGCCGCCGGGCGGCTGGCGGCGGCCAGCGCTTCTCCGGTGTTTACCGCCGAGGGCCCACTCTGGTTTCGCGGCACGGCCTGGTGCAACGAGAATTTCGAGGTCTTCCGGGTCGAGCGCGTGCTCAGCGTGCTCAAGGCCCAACGCGCTGTGCT
>JBATKC010000297.1:0-11674 GCA_049669065.1 Gammaproteobacteria bacterium | reverse complement strand
ACCTCGCTGCCGGTGCTCGGCGTGCCGGTCCAATCGCGCACGCTCAACGGCATCGACTCGCTGCTCTCTATCGCCCAGATGCCAGCCGGCATCCCGGTAGGCACGCTCGCCATCGGCACCGCCGGCGCGACCAACGCGGGGCTGCTGGCCGCCGCGATTCTCGCCACCAGCGACGAGACTATCGCCAAAGCCCTCGACCGATTTCGCGCCGCACAAACCGAGACGGTCCTGCAGCAGTCGGACCCGAGGTCGGGCAGCAGCGATCGACCATGAAGATCGGCATCATCGGTGCGGGCCAGCTTGGCAGGATGCTGGCCCTGGCCGGCTATCCCCTCGGTCTGCGCTTCGTCTTCGTCGACCAGAGCGCAGATGCGCCAGGTGGCCAGGTTGGCACGATTATCACCGGCGATTTCGATGACGCCGCCGCGCTGACTGCTCTCGCGGACAGCGTGGATATCGTCACCTTCGACGTAGAGAACGTGCCCGAAAGCGCGGTGCGTGAGATCGCACGACGCAAACCATTCCTGCCGCCGGTAGAGGCCCTGGCGGTGGCCCAGGACAGGCTCAGAGAAAAGACCATCTTCACCAGCCTGGGTATCCCGACACCGCGGTTTGCGCCGGTCTCGAGCCGGGAAGAGCTGGATCAGGCCATCGCCGCTATCGGCCTGCCGGCCGTGCTGAAGACGCGCCGCATGGGTTATGACGGCCGTGGCCAGGCGTTCCTGCGCTCGACCTCCGATCTGGCGCCGGCCTGGGAGCGTTTTGGCGATTATCCGCTGATCCTCGAGCAGCTGATCAACTTCGACCGCGAAGTGTCACTGATCGGTGTGCGCCGACCCAGCGGGGAGACCCGTTGTTATCCGCTGGCAGAGAATGTGCACGTGGACGGCATTCTCTCCCACACGCGGGCACCGCTAGCGGCGCCCGCTCTGCAGGACAC
This sequence comes from Gammaproteobacteria bacterium, assembly GCA_049669065.1. Taxonomy (GTDB): domain Bacteria; phylum Pseudomonadota; class Gammaproteobacteria; order Steroidobacterales; family XN24; genus CAMYOC01. Next base: position 10,734 of record JBATKC010000297.1, on the reverse strand, counting down.
CGCCGAGCGCTATGTCATGCGCCTGATGGAGCATCTGGATTATGCAGGTGTCCTGACCGTGGAATTCTTTGTTGAAGGCGATCGCCTGCTCGCCAACGAGATGGCACCACGGGTCCACAACTCCGGCCACTGGACTATCGAGGGCACGGTCTGCAGCCAGTTTGAGAACCACGTGCGCGCCATCCTCGATCTGCCGCTCGGGGAGACCCAGGCAACCGGCCATGCAGGCATGGTCAACTTCCTCGGCGAGTTACCGACCCTCGAACAGATTCTGGCCACATCGGGCGCTCATTTTCACTGCTATGGCAAAACGCCGCGACCGTTGAGAAAACTCGGGCACTGCACCGTGGTACGAAAGGAGCCGGCCGCGCGAGACGCGGGCCTTGATCAGCTGCTGGCGCTGGCGGGGCGAACACCGGCGGCTTGAGGTGCCGGCCACGAGCTGGCACGGTTTGCTCAGTATTTCATCGTCGCAGCTTACCCGATATAGTTGCTATCCCGGCACGATACGGATCGGGCAGCCACGTATCTCCGCCAGGCAGCGCAGGATGTCGTAAACAACCGATGTATCTCTCACTGTTTCAACTCCAGGAACATCCGTTCCGACTCAGTCCGGATCCGAGCTTCCTGTTTCTGAGCAAGCAGCACGCGCGTGCACTGGCTTATGTTGAGTCGACCCTGTGGTTCACTGACGGCTTTGTTGTTATCACCGGGGAGATCGGCTGCGGCAAGACGACCTTGATCGAAAAATTCGTATCCGAGCTCGATGACAGCGTCACCGTCGCGCGCATGTCACAGACCCAGGTTACGCCGGTGCAGTTCCTGCAGGGGCTGTTGTCGCAGTTCGGCTATCGTCCGTTCAAGATGGGCAAGGCGGAGCTGATCGACACCATCGATCGTCATCTCGAGGACCTGCTGTCGAAGAATCACAAAGTACTGATCGTGATCGACGAAGCTCAGAATCTCGACCGTTCGGTGCTCGAGGAGATCAGATTGCTGTCCGGGGTCGGCGGCGGCAGGGAAAAAGTCCTGAGCATTATCCTCGCCGGACAGCCTGAGCTAAACGACACTCTGGACGCGCCGGATTTTGAGCAACTCGCACAACGTACCCGCCTGCGTTATCACCTCAGGCCGCTGAGTGATGAAGAGACGAGCGAATACATCAGGCATCGACTTGCGGTCGCCGGCGCGGGGGACAGGGAAATATTCGAGCCTGCCACCTTCGATCTGGTCTACAAGTACAGCGGTGGCGTGCCGCGTCTGATCAACACGCTGTGCGACACCGCCATGTTGTCGGCCTTTGCCGAGAACCAGGATCACATCGCTGAAGACCAGATCCTTGCCGCGGTCGATGAACTGCAGTGGTCGGACTACAAGAGCCGCACCAATCGGCTGTCAGTGCTGCGGCCGCGCAAGAAAACAAGCTTCACCGAAGGCGCGCCGATCGCCAAGCTGATGGTCGCGCACCCGAATGAGGAATCCGTCGAGTTCCCGATCATCCAGGGACGCTTGATCCTCGGGCGCACTGAAGACAACGATCTGCAGATCGACAGCAAATTTGTCAGCCGCCATCACGCCCAGATCCTCACCTACAACAAAGACTCGATCCTGCAGGACCTCAACAGCACCAACGGGATCTACATGATGGGCAAGCGGGTCAAGAAGCGCCGCCTGCGGGATGGCGATCTGTTTATCATCGGTGAGCACGAGTTGCTCTACGTCCGTGAGAGCAACGCTGTGGCTGCGGACGAGACCGAGGCGGCGAAAGCCGGCGCCGAGTAGGCCCGCCAACGGCTGCGCAGGGCCCCACGACCCACCCCGCGCAGAATCGTCACCCCATCGATAGAGCAGGCCCGACGCCTGGGCGGCCGCCGGGCCTGAGGGGGGACGGCGTACTCCTGTACGGTGCTGCTGCGATCCGTGCGGCCGTCGAGCCAATCGTATTCAATTATCGATCAATGTCAATATGTGTACGATACGGACCATATGCATCCTTGAATACGGACGCCACCCGCACGCGCTTTAGCCGGTCCCGCCTACCGTCAGGCTGTCGATCCGCAAGGTGGGTTGCCCCACGCCGACCGGCACGCTCTGACCTTCCTTGCCGCAGATACCGACACCGGCGTCGAGCTGGAGGTCGTTGCCCACCATGCTGACCCGGGTGAGCACGTCCGGGCCATTGCCGATAAGAGTTGCGCCTTTGACCGGGCGCGTGACGCGGCCATTTTCGATCAGGTAGGCCTCGCTGGCGGAAAATACGAACTTGCCCGAGGTGATGTCGACCTGACCGCCGCCGAAGTTTGGCGCATAGAGTCCCCGTTCCACGCTGGCGATGATCTCAGCCGGGTCATGCGGTCCTGCCAGCATGTAGGTGTTGGTCATCCGCGGCATCGGCAGATGGGCGAACGATTCCCGCCGGCCGTTCCCGGTGGCCCCGGCGCCCATCAGTCGGGCATTGTGCTTGTCCTGCATAAAACCCTTGAGGACACCCTTCTCGATCAGTGTCGTGCACTGGGTGGGCGTGCCTTCGTCATCCACGTTGAGCGAACCGCGGCGTCCCGGCAAGGTGCCATCGTCGACCACCGTGCATAGCGGCGATGCGACCTGTTCGCCGATGCGTCCGGCAAAGGCCGACGTGCCGCGGCGATTGAAATCTCCTTCCAGGCCGTGACCGATGGCCTCATGCAACAGCACACCCGGCCAGCCCGGACCCAGCACCACCGGCATGGTGCCGGCAGGCGCGTCCCCGGCCTCGAGATTTACCAGCGCCTGCCGCACGGCCTCGCGGGCGAATTCCAGGAAGCGCTCGCCCTCCAGCAACCAGTCATAGCCGTGACGGCCGCCACCACCCGCGTAGCCCTGCTCCCGACGATCGTCCTGCTCGGCGATGACCGAGACGTTCATCCGGATCAACGGCCGCACATCCGCAGCCAGGGTGCCATCCGAGGCGGCCACGACGATCACGTCGTGCACCGCCGCCATCGTGACGATCACCTGCTGGATGCGCGTATCCATGGCGCGAACTGCCTTATCGACACGCTCGAGCAGCGCCACCTTCTCATCATCCGCCATGGTGTCGAGAGGATCGATCGGCGCATACAGATGCCCCACGTCACCGCCCTTCCAGGCCTGGACCCGGCCGCTCTGCCCCTGCCGGGCGATAGACCGGGCGGCCCGGGATGCCTGGGTCAGTGCCGGCATCACGATCTCGTCGGAGTAGGCGAAACCGGTCTTCTCGCCGCTCATGGCGCGGATGCCGGCACCCTGGTCAACGCTGTGGCCCCCTTCGCGCACGATCCCGTCCTCGAGGCTCCAGGATTCATGGCGGCTGTACTGAAAATAGACATCGGCAGCATCGACGGATCGGGTCATCACCGCGCCGAGCAGACGGCCGATGTCGTCTTCATCGATACCGGCGGGACGGAGTATCCGTTGACGCGCAATCTGCAGGGCCTGCTCGGTCATATCAATCCTTATGCTGTGTGAAATCCCGTTACGACAGACGATGTTCCAGGGCTGGGAAGGCCTGCCGGATCCCGGCTTGTCGATCGAAATCAATATCGGCAAACACCACGCCCGGACCTTCGTCGAGACGACCCGCAATCTCGCCCCATGGATCCACCACCATGCTGCGGCCCCAGGTCTCGCGGCCGTTGGCGTGACGCCCGCCCTGAGCCGCGGCGATGACCCAGCTCAAATTTTCGATCGCCCGCGCCCGCACCAGCGTCTCCCAGTGAGCGCGCCCGGTAGCTGCGGTGAAAGCCGCCGGCAAGGCGATGGTCTGCAGCCCCAGGTCGAGCATGCCGCGGAACAACTCCGGGAATCGGATATCGTAACAGACCGCCAATCCCATACGACCTGCCGGTGAGTCCATGACGACTGGCGCGTGCCCGGCCGCGGCCGCGGCCGATTCGGCATAGCGTTCCGTGCCCGAGGGAAGACTGACATCGAACAGGTAGATCTTGTCATAGCGCGCCCGCAACGCGCCGGTCGCGTCATATGCCAGGCAGGCCGAGAACGGCAGTGGCGCCGTGTCACGCAAGGGCAGGGTCCCGCCGATAATCCACAAGGACAGATCGCGCGCGCAGCGGAGCAAGAAGTCCTGGATTGGCCCGCGCCCGGGTTCCTCGGCCACCGCCAGCCGGTCCTGCTCCTGCAGCGGCATACAGGCAAAATTCTCAGGCAGCACAGCCAGACTGGCTCCACCAGACGCCGCTTCTTCGAGCAGCGCCCGGGCCGATTCGAGATTGGCTGCGACATCAGGTCCTGACACCATCTGCAGCGCCGCGACCCTGCAAGGAGAGGATGGTCGCTCAGACATTGGGCTCATTCCTCCTGCTCGGAGACCGGGCCCGGTCGACCCTGACCCGCCGCCTCGGCATCGGCCACGCTTATCGGCTCGACTACCGGATCCTCCCACGGCCCGGTGATCCGATACTGGGCGCCGACGATACCGCTGAGCGAATCCTTGAACAGTTCCTTGAGCACAAACAGGCCGGCGCCGATCGCCGGACCCGCGGCGATGGCACCGACCACTGGCAAGGTATTGCCGACCTCGGCGCTGACTACGGCGATCTGATCGTAACTGCGATCGATCAGATCGACGGTGCCGACGATGCCGATGTCCGCCGAACGTCCTTTCATGATCAGATTATCGGAAAAAGCCTGACCTTCGCCGATGCGGAAGTCACCGCGGAACTTCTCGAAAAAGAAACCCTTCTGGTAGATATCACGGAAATCCAGCACCAGCCTTCGGGGCAAGGCCTGGACACTGAGCAGACCGAAAACGCGCCCGGTGCCGGGCTCCACTTCGGTCAGGCTGCCCTGCTCCAGGCTGATTTTTGCGGTACCCTCGGCGACCGCGAGGATAGAAGGAGGCAGCCCACCGCTCCAGCTGAGATCCGCATCAAACACCCCTTTCTCGGCATCGATGCCGCTGGTAAAACCCATGAATTCAAGCGCACGACCGACGTTGCCACTTTCAAAAGACAGCGTGAATTGACTCCGGTCCTGCTCTGCGGAAAGCACCGAGCTGCCTGCCAGGACCAGGCCGAAACCCTCGCCGCGCATGGTCAGGCCATCCGTACTGAAACCACCGGGGATACGCTCGATCGAACCATCGAGGCTGCCAAGACGGGTAGATTCAAGCGAGAAATCGACGATGCTGATACTCGCCGCAGGGATCAGCTTGGGATCGAGCGTGCCGCCGCCACCGTCGCTTTCTTCGTCATCGATCGCCAACCGATCCATATCCACGATCACCGGGTCAGGGCCATAGAGATCGAACGGAATTGTCACCGTGCCGGTCATGCTGGCGCTGTCGATCCGGGCCCGCCAAACGCCATCGTCTTGCACCAGCTTGGCCGACGCGTCGCTGACATGTTGTTCCATCACGCGGAGGTCGGTGACGAACAGATCGATCTCAGTCAGCACCTGCTCGGGGCCCAGACCCTCGCCCTCGCCCTCGCCAAAATCCACTTCAAGCCAGTCATCCACCGACAATGCCTGCGTATAACCGCCGATGACCAGGCCGGCACGCGTCGGCGCCGGTACGTCCTGACTCCCTGTCTGCACGGTCGCGCCAAGAAACCGCATCGCCTCGCCACCCAGATCGAAGCGCGCCTTCGCCGACAGGCGATCGGCAAGCGTCATCGTCCATACGCTCGTCTCGGGCTCCGGGAAGCGGAAATCGATGCCCAGCGATACACGCTCCGTAGCTGTCTTGGCGAGCGGGGCCGGCAGATCGATCGCCATGCCGTCCAGGTTGCTGTCGAGGTGAATGTAAAACGCGTCGTCGGGTCCCGGGCCGGGGAAGTGAACGTAAGCCTGCCAGTCGCTTGTGCCCTGAAGATGTTGAGCCAGCGGCACGCTGACCGGATCGAGCAGCCGTTGCGCGCTAATGCGCCCGCTGGCGATGGCCCGGGTGGAACCATTGTCGCGGGGCACGACATCAATATTCACCGGCTCGTCAAATAGAGTCGCGCGCAACCCCTGTCCGGAGAACTTCGGACCCTGCATCTGCAGTGTTCCGTTTACCGACTCCAGCGTATGTGGGATGTACCCATAACCGAGCACCGCATCGCTGACCGCCACATCGACGTTGACACGGGTCGCCGGCAGATCGCGCAGCGGCAAGAGCATGTCGACGCGAGCCTCTGCCTGCCCCTGCTCGATCCGGAGTTTGGCAAAACCCTCACCGAGACGCGGCGCGATCGGACTATCGAGCAGAAAGCGCTGGAGGTCACGGAACTCGCCGCGGGCCGGACCGCGCACAGTGAGCTGACCAGCCGGCAGGTCGGGTATCGAGACCTGGATATCGTTCAGGGTCAGTCCGGCCATCTGAGCGGATTCCAGCGTCGCGTTCAGACCCTCGTTCTCGAACTCCATCACGGCCTGTATCGACTCACCTCGGGTCCAGCCATTCGCATAGTCGAGCGTCATGTCATCGACGTCGAAGGTGATCCGGAACACACCCTCATCGTCGCGATAGGGAAACCCCTTGAGTGGACCGCGAATAACCGCTTCCACGTCTCTCGCCGTACCGCTGACCAGGCCACGGTCCAGCCAGCCCAGGACCCGGGGCGACATGATGCCAGCGGGCATATAGGGCGATGCATTGGCAAGATCGACTTCGCTCATCCGCGCATCCAGATCGATGGCGCCTGGTTGGTCCCCGACCGGCAGTCGGAGCCTGAATCCGACTTGCAGATCCAGATCTGCGCTGGCCGCGCCGAGTTCGTCACCGATGATCGTGATCCCGTCACTGCCCTCACTCCAGACCACCAGACCGTTTAACCGGGTGAGGTCCAGGGGCGCCCGGAACAGCCGCGGGAAATCCACAGCCGAGGTGCCCATGTCGAGCTCCAGGCGTCCGCCGCGCCGGTCGCTGCGCAGCCGACCGACCAAGCCGGTGACGCCCGGGATCTTCTGCCACGGGTCGATGCTGACCCGATCCAGCAACAGATCCATCTCTATCCGGCGTTCCGGCGTATCGCCGGCAGTCGTCTCCACGGCGATCTCGACCTGCTCCAGATCACCACGAGGATTGAGTGAGAACAGCGTTTCGCGTAATGCCTCGTCGGGCAGCAGCGGCGCCAACGGCGTCAGATCCTCGAGGCGGATACGTTCGGCAGCCATGCCCCAGCTCCGGGTCCCCGCCTCGTCCATGCCGCTGCGCAGCTCGATCGACGCATTGCGCCAATCGCGACCGCCACGCCGGACCGTCAGATCCGTGGCCTTCAGGCGCCATCCGGATCGGACCCGATCCCAGTCGAAGCGGCCATCGATCAGTTGATAGCCCGCCCCCCCGGGGCTGGTCATGGCCTCCGCCATCGCCAGACCCTCGATCACGGTTTCCGCCGACACCCGCGTCACAGAGGTCCCCTGCAGATCCAGCCACAGGCGAAGATCCGCCTCGCCGGCGAGCCGCGGCAGGGCCTTCAAACCGGCCAGACGGTGCAAGGAGGAAAAATCGAGCGCCTCGAACCACAGCGAAATCCTCCAGTCGGAATAGGCGCCGACATCGTTGACCGTGGCCTCTGTCCAACCGGAAACGCGGCGCGCCAGCTCGCCCGGCGGAACCAGGGACAGGTCCACGCGCAGTGCCTTGGCGCTGCCGCTCAGGTTGACATCCGCATCGCGGAACACCCAGCGGCCGCCACCCTCCATCTCGTCTTTAAAAACCACCCGGCCTCCGCGCAGACGGATGTCGGCGAGCACCGCCTGGCCGCGCGGTTTGATCGAGCTCACCGGAACGCCGAGGATAAAAAGCTCGCCGCTGGTGTCGCGAAGGATGTCCAGCTCGGCGCCATCGATCGTGAAGCGATCGCCGGTGACCCGCCAGCCGAACAGCAATTCGCTGACGTCGAGACTGAGACTCGCAGTATCCGCCCGCAGCAATACGGAACCGTCGGCCGCGGACAGGATGGCCGCGTCGCGCAGCAGGATCTCAGGTCCGTCGAAGCCGAGCCGCGCATCCATGCCGCCGATCTCCACCGGCAGGCCGAGCACGCCGCTCGCCCACTCTTCTATCGGCGTTCGGTATTCGGGTAGCTGGTCCGCCGCCACGCGGAAGGCACCGATGAGCAGCGCAGACAGGATCGCCAGCCCCGCGAACAGGCCGGCGAACCACTTCCACAAACGACGTGCGAGGCTGGCCATTGAGCTCCGTTCAGGCGGAGTCGGCGTACCGGTCGCCGTTAGATGGGAACGACATCGAAGTGATCCTGAGCATAATTTGCCTCGGACTGCAGACGGATGGGGCGGCCGGTTGTCTCCTCCAGATCTGCAAGACTGCCGGATTCCTCATCCACGATAAGCTCCAGCACCTCCGGATGCCCGAGTACCAGCAATTCCTGGAACTCGAACTGTCGGGATTGACGGAGAATCTCCCGGAAAATCTCGTAGCAGACGGTCTCCGGCGTTTTCACCGAACCCCTGCCTTCACAGCTTGGACAGGCTCGACACAGTACATGTTCCAGACTTTCGCGGGTGCGCTTGCGGGTCATCTCGACCAGACCCAGCGCAGACACCTCGGTGATCTGGTTACGCGCATGATCGCTGGCCAGCGCCTTCTCCAGCGCCTGCAGCACCTGGCCGCGATGCTCTACCAGTTCCATGTCGATGAAATCGATGATGATTATGCCGCCCAGGTTGCGCAGCCGTACCTGTCTCGCGATAGCCTGCGCGGCTTCCAGATTGGTCTTGAAGATCGTCTCTTCGAGATTGCGATGCCCGACGAAACCGCCCGTGTTGACATCAATGGTGGTCATCGCCTCGGTCTGTTCGATCACCAGATAGCCGCCGGACTTGAGCTGGACATTCCGCTCGAGGGCGCGGCTGATCTCCTCCTCCACACCATACAGATCGAAGATCGGCCGGGCCGCCCGATACTCCTCGATCTTGTCCGCCAGCTCCGGCACGAACATCGCGGCGAAGCTGCGCATCCGCGCGCAGATCTCAGCGTCGTCAACACGCACGTTCTCGATCCCGGGGCCGAGCAGATCGCGCAGGATACGCAGCGCCAGCGGCAGATCTTCGTGCACCAGCTGCCGCGGCGATGCAGTTCGGGCGGTCTCGTTGATAAGGTCCCAGAGCCGGCGCAAAAAGATCATGTCCGCACGCAGCGCGTCCAGGCCTGCTCCCTCCGCCGCCGTGCGCACGATAAAGCCGCCGTCCTGTCCCTCGGGCACCGACCCGAGGATCTCACGCAGCCGCGCACGTTCGTCCTCGTCCTCGATCCGCGCCGAGACACCGATGCCACGCCCGCGCGGCATATACACGAGATAGCGGGATGGGATGGTGACGAAGGTCGTCAGTCGCGCACCCTTGGTGCCGATCGGGTCCTTTAGTACCTGGACCAGCAACTCGTCGCCTTGCTGCACCAGACTCTGGATATCCGGCTGTCGCCGTTCTTCGGCGATGTCTCCATCCACCGTCTCCTGATGGACGGGATCACGGTAGATATCACCGGCGTGCAGGAACGCGGTGCGCTCGAGGCCGATCTCCAAAAACGCCGCCTGCATCCCTGGCAACACGCGCGAGACCTCGGCTTTGTAGATATTGCTGATCAGGCCGCGGCGCCTCGCGCGCTCGATAAATACCTCCTGCAGCACGCCGTTCTCGACCAGGGCCGCGCGAACTTCCCGCGGCGTACAGTTGATCAGGATCTCCTCATTCACTGTGTGGACTCCGGATCGCCGGCCGCAGAAAACCGCCGAGTTCGGCGATCATCCGACCCGTCTCGAACAGGGGCAGACCCATGACACCGGAGAAACTGCCTTCCAGACGCTCAATAAACAGCGCCGCATAACCCTGCACGGCATAGGCGCCGGCTTTACCCATGGGCTCGCCGCTGGCCACATAGCGCTCGATCTCCGCGTCATCCAGTTCGCGGAACGTCACGCGGCTGCTGCTGACGGCAAGTCGTCGTGCCTCGCCGCATGCGCCGGCCACGGCAGTGACAACCTGATGCGCCCGACCGGAAAGCCGCCGCAGCATGGCCGCTGCGTCGATCGCGTCGGCCGGCTTGCCAAAGATCTCATCTCTGAGGACCACCGCGGTGTCAGCCGCCAGCACGATCCTGCCGTCAGCGCCTTCGAGTACTCGCTCCGCCTTGCTGAGCGCAACGCGGCCGGTAAATCTATCGGGTGTTTCTCCAGGCAGCCGGGTCTCGTCCACATCGGCCGGACGGACTTCATGCTCGACATTGATCTGCCGCAGCAATTCCCGGCGCCGGGGTGAAGCCGACGCCAGAACGATAAGCTCTTGATTCACCGAGGCAGTTTCACGCCTTCAGGGATCAGATTCAAGACCTCCCGTGGTCTGCCCGGCACCGGTCTATTCCCGATGATAGGGATGCCCGCGGAGCAGGCTCCACGCCCGATACAGCTGCTCCGCCACCACGATCCGGACCAGTCCGTGGGGCAAGGTTAACGAGGACAGCGACCAGCGGAACTCGGCCTGCTCCTGACACGCCGGCGCCAGGCCATCGGGACCGCCTACCAGCAGGGAAATATCACGACCGTCCTGCATCCAGCCGTCCAGACGCCGCGCCAGCTGTGGCGTATCAAGGCTTCGACCGGCCACGTCCAGCGCAATGATGTAGTCGGATGGGCCCATCGCCGCGAGCATCCGTTCACCTTCGCTGCGCACGGCCCGGGCAGGATCCGAGCCCCGGCTGCGGCGACCCAGTGCTATCTCCCTGAGTTCGAGACGACATTCATGGGGCAGACG
>JBATKC010000296.1:0-5203 GCA_049669065.1 Gammaproteobacteria bacterium | reverse complement strand
GTACAGCCAGCATCAGCGCTGTCGACGGCAGCGGTGCGCTGCCGGCCGGGACATACAGGCCGACCGCATCCAGCGGCCGGGTGACACGCCGACAGATCACGCCGGGTGCAGTCTGTACCGCCAGCGGTTCGCGCAACTGGGCCTGGTGAAAGCTGCGGATGTTCTCCGCCGCGACTTCGAGCGCAGTGCGTTGCTCGGCGCCAAGACGCCCGAGCGCGTCGGTAATCTCCGCCGGATCCACCCTGATCCCGTCGAGATCGACGCGGTCGAACTCCCGCGCAAAACGGATCAGCGCGGCGTCGCCCTCGCGACGGACCCGTTCGATGATCGCCGCGACCCGGGCGGCGAGATCGGCGCGGTCCTCCATCGCCGGACGCGCCAGGGCCTCGCGCCGACCGTGCGCATCGAGCTTGTTCCAGTCCATTATCTCCAACATCACGTCACTCCCGGGCTCAGGCCAACATCTTCTCGACCGGCAGCACCAGCACCGACGAGGCGCCGGCACGCTTGAGGCCTTCGAGGGTTTCCCAGAACACGTTCTCCTGGCAGACCGCATGGATCGCCACCTTGTCGTCGATGCCATCGAGCGGCATCACCGTCGGCGCCTCGCTGCCAGGCAGCAGCGCCTTGATCTCGTCCAGCGCGGACCGGGGCGCGTGCAGCATGATGTACTTGGCCTCCTGGACCCGCACCACGCCGTCTATCCGACTGACCAGCCGCTGCACGAGTTCGGCACTCGCTTCATCCGGCGGCGTGTCGCCGGTGACCAGGACCACGTGGCTTTCGAGGACCACTTCGACTTCCTCGAGACCGTTCGCTGACAGCGTGGAACCGGTCGAGACCAGGTCGCAGATCAGATCGGCCCGACCCAGTTTCGGCGCGATCTCGACCGCGCCAGAAAGCGTGACGATGTCCGCCTCGATACCTTGTTCCGCCAGCCACCCGCGCAGGATGCGCGGGTAACTGGTGGCGATGCGCCGCCCTGCGATGTCGGTCGGGCCCAGATAGGCCATGCCACGGGGCACCGCGAGCGACAACCGGCAGCGACCGAATTCCAGGTCGCCGACCCGGCGCGCGATCATCAGGCCGGGCCCCTCTACGGATTTCTCCAGCAGCACGTTGAGACCGACCAGGCCCAGTTGACACACGCCCTCTGCGATCAGCGACGGGATATCGTCGTCACGCACCAGCAGCACGTCCACCGGCATATTCTCGCCAAAGCAGATCAGCTGATCCGCGGCCCGGCTGTAATTCAGCCCGCAGCGTCTCAACAGGCCCAGCGAGTTGTCGGTCAGCCGACCGGACTTCTGCACGGCGATCTTGATGCGCGCCTCGCGTTCCACTGTCATTGGTTTAGCTTCCCCGGTCATGCGCTCGGACTCAGGCGTTCGGCGACCGTGCGATAACCGCCGTAGCCCTCTGCCAGAAAACGGGCGACCCGACCGATGGTGGTCACGCTGACGCCGGTGCGCTGGTTGATATCGCGATAAGTCAGGCCCTGGCGCAACAGACCGACGACGGCCCATCGGTCAACCAGCGCCTGGAGCTCGGCCGGCGTGCACAGATCCTGGAAAAAATTGCGGCATTCAGTGTCGTCGCGCAGGCTGACGATCGCTGCATAGAGCGATTCCTCGGCCTGACGCAGCGCCTCGGTCTGCAATCCGTGTTTGTCTTTCATGGTGTGGTTGATCGTGTTGCGCTTGTTATGGCGTATTAATACGCTAATACATTGGAACGCGCAAGCCCCGGGACAGCCCGGGAGCCACAAAACAGCGCCGCGAAGACACAGCCAGTCCCGGCCCGCCGCCTTGACAGCAGGCAGTGACTTCATCAAGATACGCGGCTTGCCACGGCCCGGAGACGGGCCGAAAAACGATCAGGAGTTGGAAACTTGGCCAATATCAAGTCAGCACAAAAACGCGCCCGTCAGGCCGTCACGCGCCGCGGTCATAATATGGCCCTGCGCTCGCGGATGCGCACGCACCTGAAACGCGTCCTCAACGCCGTCAAAGCGGGCGACAAAGCTGCCGCCGAAGCCAGCTTCAAGGACGCGATGCCGGTGCTCGACTCCATGGTCAACAAGGGCATCGTGCACAAGAACAAGGCGGCGCGGCACAAGAGCCGGCTGAACGCGAAGATCCGCCAGCTGAGCGCCTGACCCGGGGCCAACGCCAGGAATAACCAGCGCAGGTTCGGCAATAACCGGACCGATGCAAAAAAAGCCGGCTCAGAGCCGGCTTTTTTGTGGCCGGGTGTCAGCCCACGGTATGGCCCTGAGAATAGTCAGTATTGACTCTAGCCCGCCGGGTCAACACGATGCCCTAAAACAGCCGCGCGTCGCCCGAATACCGCGCCCGAATACCGCGACAGAATATGGCTACAGTCGGGGCAGCTTGTCGCCGTCATCGTCGGCGAACAAGGATTCCGTTGGCGTCTGCTGCGCTTCGTCCGCAGCCTCATCACGCTCCCGAGCCCTGGCCTCCAGGTGCGTCATAATCGCCTCGCACAATTCGTTGGTCCCCTGCCGGGCCAGCGCCGATATCTCGAAACAGGGGCCGTCCCAGTCGAGCGCCTCGCGGACCCGGGCGACCTGGATTTCGCGCTCATGCTGTCCGAGCAGATCCACCTTGTTCAACACCAGCCAGCGCGGGCGCTCGGCCAGCTCCGGATTGAAGCGCTCGAGTTCACCGACGATAGACAGCGCGTCCGCTGCCACATCGGCCGCCGGGTCCGGTGGCGCAAGGTCGATAACATGGAGCAACAGGCGGGTGCGCTGCAGGTGTTTCAAGAAACGGATTCCGAGCCCGGCGCCCTCGGCCGCGCCTTCGATCAGACCCGGGATATCCGCCATCACAAAGCTGCGGTGGGGGGAGAGGCTGACGACACCGAGACTGGGATGGAGCGTCGTAAACGGATAATCGGCGACTTTTGGTCGCGCCGCCGACACCGCGCGGATCAGCGTCGACTTGCCGGCATTGGGCAGACCGAGCAGCCCCACATCGGCCAGCAGCCGCAGTTCGAGCTTCAGCTGCCGCGCCTCGCCTTCGGTGCCCGGGGTAAACCTGCGCGGTGCGCGATTGGTGCTGCTCTTGAAGCGGGTATTGCCGCGGCCGCCGGTACCGCCGCGCGCCACCAACAAGGCCTGCTTCGCGGCTACCAGATCGCCGATCAGCTCGCCGGTGTCGCGATCGTAGACCGCGGTTCCCACCGGCACCGGCACGTGTAAATCGTCACCACCCTTGCCGGTGCGATTGCGCCCGGCGCCGGGTGTGCCCTTCTCCGCGCGATAGCGGCGCTGGAAACGGAAGTCGGCCAGCGTGTTGATGCCGCTGTCGGCGACCAGATAGATACTGCCGCCATCGCCGCCATCACCACCGTCGGGACCGCCGAACGGCACATATTTTTCGCGACGGAAGCTGACCACGCCGTTACCGCCCTTGCCGGCATGCACGCTGATGGTTGCCTCGTCGACGAATTTCATCGCTGTTCCTGCGCCTCCCCGGGGAAGCATAGACCTATCGGCGGCCCTAACGAAAAAGCCCCGGTCTTGGCCGGGGCTTTCGAATCGTGGATCCCGATGCGCTCAGTCGCTGACGACGTTGACGAACTGGCGGCTCTTCGGACCCTTGACCTGGAACTCGACCTTGCCGTCTGCCTTGGCGAACAGGGTGTGATCCTTGCCCACGCCGACATTTACGCCGGCATGGAAACGGGTGCCGCGCTGACGCACGAGGATGTTCCCTGCCAGTACCTGCTCACCACCGTAGCGCTTGACACCAAGTCGTTTTGATTCGGAATCGCGACCATTGCGCGTGCTGCCGCCTGCTTTCTTATGTGCCATCTCGGGTTACCTCAAAGAGTGCGGGTCACTTGCCGCCGGCGATGCCGGTGACGCGGATCTCGGTAAAGGCCTGACGGTGACCGTGGAGGCGCTGGTAGTTCTTGCGGCGCTTGAATTTGACCACGTCGATCTTGCGGCCGCGGCCCTGGGCCTGCACGGTCGCTTCGACTTTGCCACCGGCCACGAGCGGCGTTCCGATCGTGACCTCGCTACCCTCGCCGACCAGCAGAACCTGGTCGAACTCAACCTTGTCTCCGGCAGCCGCGTCGAGCTTCTCGACCCGCAGGACGGAACCCTCTTTTACGCGGTACTGTTTCCCGCCGGTTTTGATTACAGCGTACATTAACGCTCTCCAGGAATCTGGTTGTGCAAAAAGGCGGCAATTTTAAGGATTTGCCGGGCCCGGGTCAAACCGGGGGACGCCAGCTCAGGCCTGGCTTCCGCCGGCGCCAAAATCGTTACAATATCCGGGCTTTGATAACTCGGGCCCCGGCTTTGCCGCGGTCACCGCCCTGATCGGTCCACGCTTACCTTAGTTAATAAAAATCAACAACATATGGACCTGAATGACATCCGAGACCTGGTCCGCGAGGATCTGGAGCAGCTGGATGAGACCATCCACGCGCGGCTCGCCAGCGACGTGATCCTGGTCAATCAGGTCGCCCATTACATCGTCGGCGGCGGCGGCAAGCGTCTGCGCCCGCTATTGGTACTGATCGCGGCCCGGGCCTGCGGATATACGGGTCCGCATCACGTCGACGCCGCGGCCATCGTTGAATTTATCCACACCGCCACCCTGCTGCATGACGACGTGGTCGATCATTCGGAGCTGCGTAGAGGCAAGGACACCGCCAATTCACTGTTCGGCAACGAGGCCAGCGTGCTGGTCGGCGACTTCCTCTACTCCCGCGCGTTCCAGATGATGACCGAAATCGGCATCGTGCGGATCATGGAAGTGCTGGCAAATGCCTCCAACCTCATTGCCGAGGGCGAGGTGCTGCAGCTGATGAACTGCAATGATCCGGACACCACCGAGCATCGTTATCTGGAAGTCATCCGCCGCAAGACCGCGATGCTGTTCGAGGCCGGCACCCGCATCCCGGCGATCCTCGCGGGCCAATCGGTTCAGGTCGAGGACAGCCTGGCCGAGTTCGGCCAGCGGCTGGGCGTCGCCTTCCAGCTGGTGGACGACCTGCTCGATTATCAGGCCGAGGCTGATGAGATGGGCAAGAACGTGGGTGACGATCTGGCCGAGGGCAAACCGACCCTGCCGCTGATCCACGCCATGGTCAATGGCGATGAGGCACAACGCGCATTGATCCGTGGAGCGATCGAGAACGGCGGTCTGGATGACCTGGGGTC
>JBATKC010000295.1:0-23838 GCA_049669065.1 Gammaproteobacteria bacterium | reverse complement strand
GCGTAGCGCCGTCGATGTGGCGGCTGCCGCGTATCCGGCCTGGGACGCGACGCCCGCGGCCGAACGTGCCGATACCCTCAGCCACGCCGCGGACCTGTTCGAGAGTAACAGCCCCGAGCTGATGGCTCTGTGTGTGCGGGAGGCCGGCAAGAGCATCCCGGACAGTCAGGCGGAGATCCGCGAAGCCGTGGATTTCCTGCGTTATTACGCGGCACGCTGCGAGGAAGGTTTTGGCGCGCCACGCGTGATGCCCGGTCCCACCGGCGAGCGCAACGAGCTGTCGTTGCACGGTCGCGGGGTATTCTTTTGCGTAAGCCCGTGGAATTTCCCGTTGGCGATCTTTACCGGCCAGGTAGCTGCAGCGCTGGCGGCCGGTAATACGGTGATCGCCAAACCGGCAGAACAGACTTCGCTGGTCGCGTTCCGGGCGGTGCAGCTGCTGCATGAAGCGGGTATTCCGCCCGCGGTCCTCGGCTTTCTGCCCGGCATGGGGCCGGAGCTGGCGGCGCCGATCCTCCCCGATCCCCGGATTGCCGGAGTCGCGTTCACGGGCTCCACCGAGACCGCGCAGGTCATCAACAGGACCCTGGCGTCGAGAGACGGGCCGATCGCCGCGTTGATCGCTGAGACCGGCGGTCAGAATGCGATGCTGGTGGACAGCTCGGCGTTGCCGGAACAGGTGGTCGTCGATGCGGTCTATTCGGCATTCAACAGCGCCGGGCAGCGTTGTTCGGCGCTGCGCGCCTTGTTCCTGCAGGACGATATCGCCGATCGCACGATCGAACTGCTCAAGGGCTATATGGCGCTGCAGGTGGTCGGCGATCCGGGCCTGTTGCGCACCGACGTCGGACCGGTGATCGATGCTGAGGCGCTGGGTATCCTCGAGGCCCATGCAGAGCGCATCGTCGGCGAGGGACGATTGATCTACCGCTGCGAAGCCGGCGGGGACACCAGGCATGGTCATTTCTTTGCGCCGATGGCGGTCGAGATCGACAGTCTCGATCAGCTCCAACGGGAGGTATTCGGCCCCGTGCTGCATGTGATCCGCTATCGGGCGCGGGATCTGGACAAGGTGATCGGACAGATCAACGCCACGGGTTACGGCCTGACCCTGGGCATCCATAGCCGGATCGACTCCCAGGCCATGCAGATTGCGCGCAGCGTCCGGGTCGGGAACGCCTACGTGAATCGCAATATGATCGGCGCGGCGGTGGGCGTGCAGCCATTCGGCGGGCGCGGGCTGTCTGGCACCGGGCCAAAAGCGGGAGGTCCCGGATATCTGCACCGTTTCGCGGTGGAGCGCACGCTGACCATCAATACTGCGGCGGTCGGTGGCAATGCCAGCCTGCTGTCTCTCGATGACGATTAGTAGGGCGACCGACTGATGTCGGTCAGCATCTTCGATATCTTCAAGATCGGCGTCGGACCGTCGAGTTCTCATACCATGGGGCCGATGCGCGCGGCCGGCTGTTTCGTGCGCGACCTGCATGCACAAAACGTGCTCGACAGGGTCGCGCGTGTGGGCATACAGCTCTATGGGTCGCTGGCTTTGACCGGCAAGGGCCACTGCACCGATATGGCTGTGCTTGTCGGCCTGGAAGGCGAGGATCCGGAGCAGTTTGATGGCGAGCGGGTGTCCGCACGTCTGAGGCGTATCCGCGAACAGGGCCGGATGCAATTGGCGGATGGTCCGGAAATCGAGTTTGATGAAGACCTTGACCTGCTGTTTCACCGCGACCAGGTCCTGCCGCGCCATCCCAACGGCATGCGGTTTAGCGCTCTCGATGCGGACGGACAGACGCTGGCCAGCGAGGAGTTTTTCTCGATCGGCGGCGGCGCCATCCTGCGCGCCGGTGAAGAAGGCCAGCAGCAGCATGTTGAGACGCTGCGTTACCCATACAAATCAGCGAACGAGCTGCTAACGCTTTGTGAACGCGAAGGGCTGCCGATCCACAGGTTGGTGTTGCGTAACGAGGCCGCCTGGCGTCCCAAACATGAGACCCGCGCGCGTTTGCTGGCGATCTGGGAAGTCATGCGCCGTTGTGTGCGCCGTGGTTTTGAGGCAGACGGTGTGCTGCCCGGGGTGCTAAAGGTGCAGCGGCGAGCGCCACAACTCTACCGGGAGCTTTGCGGCGACGGCGCGGCCGGTGACTTTATGGATTGGGTCAACGCCTACGCCCTGGCGGTCAATGAAGAGAACGCGGCAGGTGGTCAGGTGGTGACGGCGCCGACCAATGGTGCTGCGGGTATCGTGCCGGCGGTCCTGCACTATTATCGCCGCTTTGTGTCTGGAGCCGATGAGGCGGGGATCCTGCGCTTCATGCTCACTGCCGGTGCCATCGGCATCCTGTACAAGACGAACGCATCGATCTCCGGCGCCGAGATGGGCTGTCAGGGCGAGGTCGGCGTGGCTTGCTCGATGGCTGCCGGCGGACTGGTCTCCGCACTGGGCGGGAGCAACGGGCAGATCGAGAACGCGGCCGAGATCGGCATGGAGCATAATCTCGGGCTGACCTGTGATCCGATCGCCGGTCTGGTGCAGATCCCCTGTATCGAACGCAACGCGATGGGCGCGGTCAAGGCGATCAACGCGACGCGCATGGCGCTGCGCGGCGACGGCAAGCACAAAGTCAGCCTGGATCAGGTCATCGAGACCATGCGCCAGACCGGACACGACATGTCGCACGTGTACAAAGAGACCTCTCAGGGCGGATTGGCGGTCAACGTCATCGAATGTTGAACCGCCGGGTCCAGCCGGATCCGGATGAACTTTGCAGTATGGTGAGTTCCAGGCGTCATGCCGCGCCGACCCGGCCCCCACCGTCAGGTCTTCGCTTTTCCGGGCCGCTTCTTTTTCGCCCGCGGCTTCTTCGGCAGGCCGAGCAACCTGGCCTTGGCCTTGGCTGAGATACGGAACTTAACATCGAGATACTGGTAGATGAATGCGGGAACGTCCACATCGCAGGCGGCCTCCAGACCCTCGAATCCGGGCGAGGAATTCACCTCGCAGATGCGGAAACCAATTTCGTCATCGTAAAGGAAATCCAGGCCG
Source organism: Gammaproteobacteria bacterium (assembly GCA_049669065.1). Lineage (GTDB taxonomy): Bacteria > Pseudomonadota > Gammaproteobacteria > Steroidobacterales > XN24 > CAMYOC01. Next base: position 20,786 of record JBATKC010000295.1, on the reverse strand, counting down.
GCCATGTCCATGTCCAGCTCGCGCATGACCTCCGCCACCGACAGTGCGTTGCGGGGGCCGTACTCGAACGGGCGGGTCTCACCGCCCTGGGAATAGTTCGATTTGAAGCCGGTCTTGGCGATCCGCTCCATCGCCGCCACGATATGTCCGCCGACCGACACCACGCGTACATCCCGGCCCCGGCTCTCTGACAGGAACTGCTGCAGCACCAGTTGCGCGTTCGGGTTGTTGGCCTCGACGAATTGCAGCAGGTCCACCAGGCTCGGTCGGTCGTCGCAGAGATAGACGCCGCTGCCCTGGGTCCCGATGAGGGTCTTGACCACGACCGGGAAGTCCATCTCCCTTTCGACAAAATCTGCATTGACAGGCAGGCGGATCAGCAGGGTCTTCGGCACCGGCATGCCGGCCCGGGCCAACACCTGCAGGTGCAACAGCTTGTCCTGGGCGAGCATCACGGCGCGGGCGTTGTTTAGGCAATAGACGCCTAGATTCTCCAGCTGGCGCAAGGCGGCGAGAGAGAAATAATCGCTGGTGGAGCCCATCCGCGGGATGACGAAATCCGGCAGCGGAGTAATCTCGCCATTGACGAAGACACCGTCTTCTCTTTCCGAGTTGACCAGCAGCTCCAGCTCGTCAGGATTCACGACCTCCACCTGATAGGCATGCTCCGGCGCGGACTCCAGCAGTCGATCGACTTCATAGCGCTCCTGTTTGACGAGACTTGGATCCGGCCGCCACAAGATCCATCCCCGGCCTGCATATTTCATCGTCTGCCCTCCATCGTCGCGTCTTTTTCGACCCGGGTACGGGAGCCCGGATCAGACTCCCGGGTTCCAGCCCGTCCATTCACGTCCGCGCCACGCGCCGGCTCAGGGCGCCGCCGTCGCATCGCTTCGTCCCCAGCCGAGCACGTCCCCCATGACCGACCACCTCGGCGTGTCCGTCCCCACGTCCCGTCCCAGGATCCACCGGTCAAACGCGCGGTCAACAGTACCCGAGGATTGGGCCAGCGCGATCCAGCTGTTGACGAAATTGAGCCAGTCCGGCTGGCCCTGGGGCAAGCCGAAGGCTATGGGCAGACGAAACGACAGGTCGGTGGGGATGGCGATCGAAAAGCTCGGATATATCAGCGTCCAGGCGCCCCCCGCCTCCGCGGAAGTCAACATGCCCTCCACTTCGGGCAGCTCTCCGCGGAGGAAACGCCGCGGCGTCTCCACCTCTACCAGTTCGGCGCGGGGCAACCATTCGCTGATCGGGCCCTCGAACAAACGCGTCCTGGGGATGGCGACGGTCAGATCGGAGAGGCCGCGCAGCTTGGCCAGACTGGTGAATCTGTTGCGGTCGTGGTCCCGGACCAGGAAGCCGATGGTGTGGTGGCTGTAAGGATTCGAGTAGGCGGTCGTCTCTGCCCGCTCCGGGGTGATCGCCATACCGCCGGCGGCCAGGTCGGCGGCCCCGCGGCGCAGGGCGTCGGCAATATCGTTACGGTCCAGGCGCATCACCTCGAGATCGACCTGCATGTCGTCGGCCATGCGACGGATCAGCTCCATGTCGAATCCCACTGTCTCGCCGAACTTGTTGCGATAGGCGAAGGGCAGCCGGTCTGCCGGGTAGGCGACCCGGAGACTCCCCCGATCCTGGATCACAGCCAGACGATCCCGAGCGCGGTCAGAAGGGCTCAGGATCCCGGGCTGCTGCGTCTCATGGTCGACCACCCGTACGGCAGGTCCCTGGACGCGCATGGATACGAATTGATCCTCGCCACGGTATTCATAGGGGATGAGTGTGGTCAGCAGAAAACCCAGCAGAGCCTGCGAGACGAAGATCATCACCAGCCCGATCGCTCCGACCTGGAGCAGCTTGCGCCAGCTCAGGATGCCCAGTATCGCCGCAGCACCGAGGAGGCTGATGACCACCCCGTGCATGGCGGCCAGGCCCGTCGCCAGCCGACCGGTGATCACGCTGCCCAGCAGATACAGCTGGAAGAGATCGGCCGGCAGACGGAAGAGGTCGAGCAGGAACGGCAGGGCGACCGCCATCTGGCCGAAGGCGGACAACATCCCCATGAGCAGGAAACCCGGGTACTGGGCCGGCGCAAGCGGGGTGCCGGCGTACCAGGCAGCGAACAGGATGAACCCCAGCCCCAGCAGTGTGCCGACACTGGGGAAACTGTAGGCCGTCGGCACCAGGACGTCGATGGTGGAGCGGCTGTCTGCCTCGTCGAGACCTCGTTCGCGCAAGAGATCCTTGCACGCCTCGGCGATCATCGGCAGCACCACCAGCACGCTGCCGGTCGCAATCGCGGTGACCATGGCCGTGCGTGCGCGCCGCAGCACGTCGCCGAAAGACAGCGGCGTGGCGCGCGCCACGAGCATCGGCAGTACGATGAACGTGAACAGCAGCCATACCAGGAAATAGACCCATAGAAAGACCTGGAGCTTCTCCAGCGCTTCCGGCCGCATGGTGCCCGAGGCGCTTGCGGCGATTGCGAAGATGCCGAGAGGCGTCAGCTTGACCACCCAGTTCGTCATCCGCATGAGCGTCTGGGTAAGGTTGTCCAGACCCTTCAGGAGCCCCGCCTTGTCCGGGACCAGGATCAGGGCCACGCCGGCGAGGATGCTGAATACGACGACGGCCGGGAGGATGGTGTTCGCCAGGGAAAAGAAGGGATTGGCAGGGATATACAGCAGCAGCGGGTCGAACTCGGCGCGTTCGGTCACCAGCGTCGTGCTGAAGAAACTTCCCGCTTCCCATTCCGGGTATCCCAGGGGCAGGGCGAGCAGAGCGATCAGGGACAGCCCCCAGAGGAACAGCACGAGACCGCCACCGATGGCGCCTAGCCGGCGCGCGTGGTCAGGCTGGAGCTGACCCAGTCCCCCGATCAGTGACACCAGCACATAGGGCACGACCGTCATCTGTAGCAAGCGCACGTAGGCGTCGCCCAGGATCTTGAGCCGGCCCGCGGGTTCGCCGAAGAAAACGCCGACCATGATGCCCAGAACCAGCCCCCAGACGACTCGCGAGAAGGCGCTGCGAGGGATCAGGCGTTGCAGGCGGCTCGGCATTCTTGTACGTCCTGGTCGTCACGGCGGCGTGGCGTTGCGGCTCAGGGATTGTAGGAGGTCGACCAGCGTCCCTCAAACGCGATCTCGCCCAGCGGCTGCCGTTGACGGGGGGCGAGCTCCTTTTCCCGGAGCGGCTCCGGCAAGGCATCGGGATCCCCGGGGTGACCGACGGCGATCATCGCCATGGGCGTATATTCATCGGGGATGCCGAAAGTCTCCGCCAGCCGTCCGCCGTCGAATCCGCCCATCTGGTGAGCCACCAGGCCCAGCGCGACCGCCTGCAGGCACAGGTTTTCGCTGGCCGCTCCCGTATCGTACTGACCCCAGCGGTTGGGCTTGCCATTGTGGCGAAAGTGCGAGCCGGCTACCGCGGCCAGGAGCAGGGGCGCGTTGCGCACCCAGGCCTGGTTGCCTTCGGCCAGACAAGCGAAAGCCCGGTCCCAGTCTTCCGGCGCCGAAGCCCGGTCGAACACCAGGACCCGCCAGGGTTCGTCGCCGAAACAGGAGGGCGCCCAGCGGGCCGCCTCGAGCAGGGCGGTGATCTGCTCCCGGCTGACCGGCCTATCGGGATCGATGGCGCGGGGACTCCAGCGGGCGGCGATGATCTCGTGGATCGGTTCGGCCACGACGGCGTGACGGCTTTCGGGCATGAGGTGCTCCTTGCGGGTTTGCCGGCGGGAGGGATACGGACGATCCGGTCAGAAATCTTCGATCGTCAGGACCGAGCCCCGCTTGTTTTTGGGGAAGTCATAGTAGACGAAGTGCCCGGCGCCCGGGCGCAGCTGGTCCCAGTCGATGATATCCAGGTCCACGCAGAACAGACTCGCCGTCGGCAGGTTGTCGATGCGGGCGTCGCTCAGGTTGGTGGCGAAATCGGTCAATCCCGGGTTGTGGCCGACCAGCATTAGGTGGCCGGCGCGGGTCTCCAGCGACTGCACGATGGTGAACAGCTCGCGGGCGCTGGCGTGATAGAGGGAGCGATCTTCGATGATGCGTCCTTCCGGAAACCCCATCTCCCGGGCGACCATGCGGGCGGTAGTGACCGCGCGTGCGGCCGGGCTGGATATCATCAGATCCGGGACCTGTGCCGTCTCCCTGAGCCGCCGGCCCATCTCCGGCGCGTCGCGCCGGCCACGGGGATTGAGCGGGCGATCGAAATCATCCAGGCCGGGGTCGTCCCAGCTGGATTTGGCGTGGCGGAGCAGGGTCAGCCGCTTCATGTGCCATCTGCCAGAGCGGCCGGCGAGGGTCCTGCGACAGGGTCATCCGCCCGCTTGCGGGCGCGCAGCTCGGCGACCACGGCGCGGTGGTCGGAGATCGGATCCGGCAGTACCCGATAGGAGACGAACTCGAAATGCCGGGAAACCAGGATCCAGTCCAGCCGCCGGCTCAGGCGAGGGAAGGTGGCCAGACCGGGGTCGTCTGCGGCGTAGGCCTGTAGCCTGAGATCTTCCGCGATACGCTCCAGCACGCCGTCGTCGTGTCCCCATTCGGTGTTGAAGTCACCCATCATCACCAGCGGCCGACCACGGTCTGCGAGGGCCGCGATGAGCTGCTGCGTCTGCTGCTGGCGCACGGCGGCCCGCAGTGGCTCCAGATGCACCGAGGCTAGGTCTACCAACTCTCCGGTCTCGGTCCAGCGCACGGTGATCAGGCTGAAACCCTTGGGCAACGTGCCCGCCGCGGGTGCGAAGGTATAGGCACCGGTATCGGTGACCGGCAGCCCGGACATCAATCCGGTGCCGTATTGCAGGCCGGCGCCCTCTGCATGCGCGACCTGGAGGCTCCAGCTCAAGCCGGCGCGACGGGTCAGATAGCTGACATGGTCGAAGGCCCCGCTCCAGGCGGACGGCCCATCCGCTTCCTGCAGCGCCACGACCTGCGGTTGTTCCCGCTTGACCAGGGCGGCCACGGCGTCCAGGTTCTCCCGGGCCCGGGCGCCATCCTGCAAAACCTGATGTACACCGTCGCCGCGGCCGTGGGCCAGGTTGATGGTCATCACCGTAAGTGCTGGCGCCGACATCGCCGCCGGCACGATCTGCCGGGGTGCGTCATGGGCCTGCAGATTCGGATCCGGTGACAGTCTGTGGCTGACGCAGCCACTGACCCCGATCCAGAGCAGAGTTATCAGCAGAGATCCGAGCCACCGCCTCATGGCGAGCCCTCCGCCGCGAGTTGCCGATCATGCTCGCTGCGGTAAGCCGCCAGCACGTCAGTCAGCCAGGTCGCGGTCTCGATCTCACGGCCATCGCTCAATCGCATCCGATAGGCACGACCGCTGATCAGGCTGCCGGTCCCGGCCAGCCGGATAAAGTCTTCGGCGCTATGCACTTCATCCTTGTCCAGATAATGCTCGAACTTGCGCCGCATATGCCGCGCGGCCGCTATACCGTCATGATCCTTGCCGTTGCGGATAAATACATCGTGCGACTGCTCGACGTGCTCCAGCAGATAGTCGATCGCGGCCCGTTCGTCAGCGGTCAGTGACGGCTGGGCATTGACGCCTGGCGATGGCAGCATCCACAGAAGGACGAGCAGAGCAACAGCACGTATTTTTGGTTTGGGGATCATACCGGCACACAGACCTGGATCCGTCCCTCGTGGATCCTGACTTCAAAGGTTGATATGTCCTCGTAAGCCGGCGCCGACAGGGCCTTGCCGGTACGCAGACAAAAGCGCGCGCCATGTCGGGGGCAGATGATCTGATCACCCTGTATCGGGCCGCCCGCGAGCTCCGCACCATCATGGGTGCAGACATCCTCGATGGCGTAGAGATTGCCATCGATATTGAACACCGCGATCAGATGATCGTCGGTCTCCAGTTCGGCGAAGGATCCGAACGGGATGCCGCCCTCCCGCGCCACGTCAATCCACTCAAAGTCGTCCATCCTCGCAGATCTCCACTCAATACATCATCCCGGTCTGCAGCCGGGCCGCTTCGGACATCATGTCCTGGGTCCAGGGCGGATCGAATACGAGTTCTACATCCGCCTTCATCACCGAAGGGATGATCTCCAGCTTGCTACGCACATCATGGACCAGGATATCGCCCATGCCGCAGCCCGGGGCGGTCAGGGTCATGACCACGTCGACCCGCCAGCCTTCCTCGCCGGCGCGCAGCTGGCAGCGATAGATCAGCCCCAGATCGACGATATTCAGCGGTATCTCCGGATCAAAACACGTGCGCAACTGGTCCCAGACCAGTTGCTCCACTTCATCACGGGAGGCGTCCGGCGGGAGCGTCGGCGGCTCCACCGGATCTTTCCCCAATGCGTCTGCGTTCTGTCCGTCAATACGGAACAGATTGCCGTCCAGGAAGATGGTGAAGCTGCCGCCGAGGGCCTGAGTGATAAACGCGTTCGCGCCGCGCCGCAGGATTACCTCGTCACCGGCAGGGATCAGCACCGCCGGACAGTCCCGATATAGCTGTACAGGCTCGCTGTTTTTACCAAACATGGCTGTTGTTTTCGCTCATTCAGTGGTGGCGGTGGCGTCGCCGGTGAGGGCTGACTTCATCGTATGCCAGCACAGGCTGGCGCACTTGACCCGGGTGGGATATTCACGCACGCCGCCGAGAGCAGCCAGCTTACCCAGTCCGCTGAGGTCGCCGGTGCTTTCATCATCGCCCGCCAGCAGCCCATGCATACGTTCGAAGACGGCCAGCGCTTCGGCTTCGCTCTTGCCTTTGAGCGCTTCGGTCATCAGCGATGCCGACGCCACCGAGATCGCGCAGCCCGAGCCTTCGAAGCTGATGTCTTCGATCACACCCTGTTTAAGTCGCAGATAGACATGCAGCTTGTCGCCGCACAGAGGATTAAAGCCTTCGGCCTCATTTCGAGGTGGCTCGATCTGGCGGAAGTTCCTTGGCGAGCGGTTGTGATCGACGATCACGTCACGGTAAAGATCCTTCAGATCCATCAGGCGAAGACCTCCCGGGCCTGCAGCAGGGATTCCGCCAGCCGGTCGATCTCTGCCTCGGTGTTATACAAGGCGAAGGACGCACGCGCGGTCGCCGGGATGCCGAAGAACTCCATCACCGGCATCGCGCAATGATGACCGGTCCGGACCGCGATGCCGTCATGATCGACGATGGTGCCAATATCATGGGGATGCACGCCGTCGAGCACGAAGGAAACCAGCGAGGCCTTGTGCGCGGCGGTACCGACGGGACGCAATCCTGGTACCTGCAGCAGGCGCTCGGTAGCGTAGGTCAGCAGTTCCTGCTCCCGGGCCGCGATAGCATCCATACCGATCGCGCCAAGGTAGTCCACCGCTGCGCCCAGCCCCACCACGCCAGAGATATTCGGCGTCCCGGCTTCAAACTTCCACGGCAGATCGTTGTACTCGGTGCGATCAAAGCGGACCATGCGAATCATGTCGCCCCCGCCCTGCCAGGGCGGCATCTCCTGCAATAGCGCTTCGCGACCATAGAGCACGCCGATGCCGGTGGGCCCGTACATCTTGTGGCCGGAGAAGGCGTAGAAATCGCAGCCCAGGACCTGTACATCAACACTGCCATGAGGGACCGCCTGGGCCCCGTCGAGCAGCACCGGCACGCCCCGATCGTGAGCGAGGGAGACGATATCCGCCACCGGGTTGATCGTACCGAGCGCGTTCGATACATGCACCGCGGCAACGAACCGCGTGCGCGGCCCCAGCAGCCGCTCGAATTCGTCCATGCGCAGCTGTCCGCGCTTGTCGATGGGTGCCACCACCAATTCGGCGCCGGTCTGCTCGCATACCATCTGCCAGGGCACGATGTTTGAGTGATGCTCCATCCAGGTGATCAGGACCTGATCACCAGGCCGCAATCGGGGGCGGGCATAGGCTTGAGCCACCAGGTTGATGGCCTCTGTCGTGCCGCGGGTAAAAATGGTCTCACGCTCGGAGGCGGCATTGATAAAACCGGCGATCCGTTTCCTCGCGCCCTCGAATGCGTCGGTGGCGCGCTGGCTCAGGGTGTGCACGCCGCGGTGGATATTGGCGTGGTCGTGCTCCTCGTAGTGCGTGACTGCATCGATTACCTGCCGTGGCCGCTGCGCGGAGGCGGCGTTGTCCAGATAGGCCAGCGGCTTGCCATGGACCTGCTGATGCAGGATCGGGAAGTCCTCACGCAGGGCAGCGAAGTCGGGTCGGGTCTGCTGTGGCAGGGGGCTGGCGCTCATGCGTCGACTCCAATCAGGTTCTCTATCAGGCTGCGGTCCGGCAGTGCCCCGGCGACGGCGGTCTCGAGACGGCGCCGCACCGGTTCCAGGCCAACCCGGCCGACGACTGCCTCCGCAAACGCAAACGTCAGCAGCGCCTTGGCCGCCTCTTCGTCTATGCCGCGGCTACGCAAATAGAACAATGCGGTCTGGTCGAGCTGGCCGACGGTCGCGCCGTGGCTGCACTTGACGTCGTCCGCATAGATCTCGAGTTCGGGCTTGGTATCCACCTCGGCCTGTTCGGATAGCAGCAGATTGCTATTGGACTGATGGGCCTCGATCTTCTGTGCATCTTGATGGACGATGGCTTTGCCGTTGAACACGCCGCGAGCCCGGTCGTTAAGCACGCCGCGATAATCTTCGTCGCTTCTTGTGTGCGGTGCGTGATGGTCGACCCGGGTGTGGTTATCCACATGCTGACGGCCGCCAAGACAGTAGAGCCCGTTCATCTCGACCTCGGCGCCCGGTTCGTTCAGCGCGACCTCGAGATCGAGTCGTGCGAGTGCAGCACCGAAATGCAGGTTGTGACTCTCCAGCCGTGCATCTCTGCCTACGCTGGCGAATACACCGCCGACGTGAAAAGCTGTCGCTGCTTCATCCTGGACCCGGTAGTGACGCAGACGGGAGCCGCGTTGCAGCTGGATCTCGGTCACTGCGTTGGTCAGGTTGTGGCCGGATCCGAGACCGACATAGTGTTCGAGCACGCCCAGCGATGAGTCCGCCGCGCTGTCGATAAATACCCGTGGATGGCACGCCTGCGGTTCGGCGCCCGGCACCGACACGAACAGCAGATAGATCGGGTCCGAAATCACGGCGCCGCCGTGAGCGCGCAGCAGCACGCCGTGTTCCAGCAGCCCCTGGTTGAGCGCGGTGAACGGATGCTGGCCGGGATCGCCGAGCTGACAGAGACTCTCCGGCAGCTCCGACCCCGCATCATGGATCAGCGTGGTCAGAGGCACGATATCCAGTCCTGTCTGGATCTGCGGATCTGACAGTGCTGCCACATATTGACCATTCACAAACACGAGCCGTGGGCCGGCAAGACCGCCGATGGCCACACTTTCGACCGCTGCGGCGTCCGGCGCCGGGACCGGGCCGCCGTGAGCGAAGGTCCGGCGCGCAAGCGGCCTCAAGTTGGTGTATTTCCAGGCTTCGTCGCGGACTGCCGGCAAACCGGCGGTTAAAAATGCCGCCTTGCCCGCAGCGCGCAACGCCGAGCCCGCGGCGTTGGCAACCGCCGGGCCAGCGAGGTCCTGCCGGAAGGCTGTTTCGGCAGCGGACAGGGCCGCTTTGCCTTTGGCGATAGCTGCCGCCTGACTCATGCGCTTACCGCCTCGCGAGTCCAGTCATAGCCGCGCGACTCGAGCTCCAGCGCCAGATCCTTGCCGCCGGTCTTGACGATGCGTCCAGCGGACAACACGTGCACAAAGTCCGGCTCGATGTAATCGAGCAGACGCTGGTAATGGGTCACGAGCACGATCGCCCGATCGGCGCCACGCAGGCTATTAACGCCGCCAGCGACGACGCGGAGTGCGTCGATATCCAGGCCCGAGTCCGTCTCATCGAGCACCGCCAGCATCGGCTCCAGTACAGCCATCTGCAAGATCTCGTTGCGTTTCTTCTCGCCGCCGGAGAAGCCTTCGTTGACGCCGCGGTTGAGAAAGCTCTCGTCCATGCCCATCAGCTTCATCTTGTCCTTGACCAGGGCGAGGAACTCGAACGCGTCCAGCTCCGGTTCCCCGCGGTGCTTGCGTTGCGCATTCAGCGCCGCCTTGAGCAGATAGGCATTGTTCACGCCGGGGATTTCGACCGGGTACTGGAACGCCAGGAACACGCCCTCGCGGGCCCGCTCCTCCGGCGCCAGCTCAAGCAGATCCTGCCCGCGATAGACCACCGAACCGCCGGTGACTTCATAGCCGTCCCGGCCGGCGAGTACGTTGGCCAGGGTGCTCTTACCGGAGCCGTTTGGGCCCATGATGGCATGCACCTGGCCGGCCTCTACCTCGAGATCGAGACCGTTGAGGATCTGTTTGCCGCCGACGCTGGCCTGGAGGTTGTTGATAGTGAGCATGGTTGTCTATTCCTTGTTTCTCGATTCTCAGCCGACCGCGCCTTCGAGGCTGACGCTGAGCAGGTTCTGTGCTTCCACGGCAAACTCCATCGGCAGCTCGCGGAACACGTCCTTACAGAAGCCGTTGACGATCATGTTGACCGCATCTTCCTCCGACAGCCCGCGCTGCAGACAATAAAATAGCTGGTCCTCGCCGATCTTCGAGGTGGTGGCCTCGTGTTCGACCTGCGCGGTCGGATTCTTCGCCTCGATGTAAGGGAAGGTGTGGGCGCCACAGCGGTCGCCCATCAACAGCGAATCGCACTGTGTGTAGTTGCGGGCGCCGTCCGCGCTGGGCAGGATCTTGACCAGGCCCCGATATGAGTTCTGCGCCTTGCCCGCCGAGATGCCCTTGGACACGATGGTGCTGCGGGTGCCACGACCGATATGGATCATCTTCGTCCCGGTGTCCGCCTGCTGGTAGTTGTTGGCCACCGCCACGGAGTAGAACTCGCCGACCGAGTGATCACCCCGCAGAACGCAGCTCGGATACTTCCAGGTGATCGCCGAACCGGTCTCCACCTGAGTCCATGAGATTTTGGAGCGATGGCCACGACAGTCGCCGCGCTTGGTCACGAAATTGTAGATACCACCGATCCCGTTCTCGTCGCCGGGATACCAGTTCTGTACCGTCGAATATTTGATCTCGGCGTCGTCCAGCGCTACCAGTTCCACGACCGCAGCATGCAGCTGGTTCTCGTCACGCATCGGCGCGGTGCAGCCTTCCAGATAGCTCACATGGCTGCCTTCCTCAGCGACGATCAGCGTGCGCTCGAACTGACCGGTGTTGGCGGCATTGATGCGGAAATAGGTCGACAATTCCATCGGACAGCGCACGCCCTTTGGGATGAAGACGAAGGAGCCGTCGGTGAACACTGCCGAATTCAGCGCGGCGAAGAAATTGTCGGAGTAGGGCACCACCGTGCCCAGGTATTGTTCGATCAGCTCCGGGTGATCTTTCACCCCTTCAGAGAACGAGCAGAAGATCACGCCAGCCTCCGCCAGCTTCGCCTTGAAGGTAGTGGCGACGGATACGCTGTCGAACACCGCGTCCACGGCGACACCGGCGAGGATGGCGCGTTCATGCAGCGGGATACCCAGTTTGTCATAGGTTTCGAGCAGCTTGGGATCGACTTCATCCAGGCTCTTCGGTCCATCCTCCTTGCTCTTCGGCGCCGAATAATAGGAGATCGCCTGATAGTCGATCGGCTGGTGATGGACATGGGCCCATTTGGGTTCGCGCAGGGTCAGCCAGTGCCGGTAGGCCTGCAAACGCCATTCGAGCAGGAACGACGGTTCGCCCTTCTTCTGCGAGATAAAGCGGATCACGTCTTCGTCCAGACCTGGCGGGACGGTGTCCGCGTCGATCTCTGTGACGAAGCCATGCTTGTATGTCTTGCCGATAAAATCTTCGACTTCCGGTGTATGGGTGGGCATGATTTCCAGTGTCCTTTGCTTCCCTAGCGGGCTCGGGTTGCGGTACGCGCGGCGGTCGCGGACCGGGTGGTGACGGAGCGGAGGTCGATATAGGTCAGGGTCTCGCCCGGCCCACTGAGCAACTCCGCCAGGCTGATCTCCTGCAGCGCCTGGTAGATTGCGACGTTGATCCGCTGCCATGCGCCGCCGACCCGGCACACGGACTCCAGATCGCAATTGCCGTCCTCGGTGCTGCATTCGGTGATGGCGACCGGGCCTTCCAACGCAACGATGATCTCGGCGGCTGAAATCTGGTGTGGGCTGCGTGCCAACAGATATCCGCCCTGAGCGCCGCGCTGGGAGTTGACCAGGCCGGCGCGGGTGAGTGATTTCAGCAATTTGCTTACCGTGGTTGCAGTCAGCCCGGTTCGGGCGGCCACGTCGGCGGAGCTCAACATCGCGCCATCGACCCTGGCCAGTTCGGCCAGAACCAGCGTCGCATAGTCGGTCAGCTTGCTCATTCGCAGCATCGCTTTTGCCCTCCCGGAGAATGAGGACCATTTTAGTCCGGTTTGGCGTCCGAGGGAAGACTCCGGCGCCACTGCCTCCGTCCTATGTGCTTGGATTCGCGGGTCTTGTGCTAGGATTCCAACCTTGCCGCCGCCGCAGGCATAGGGGGATTGTGGCTTAGGCCGGTTGGTCTGCGCCCCCGAAGCTGTTTAAGGCAGCGGTGGGTTCGGAGGCAATGTGGCAGAACGAGCAAAAACTGAAAAAAGTCGCCGCGGCCAGGGCAGTCGGGACGAAAACATCGCGATCATCCGCGACCTGGACTATTCCCGTGGCCATCGCAAGATCTTCGACGGTCTGAATCTGGATGTACCGCGCGGACGAGTGACCGCCATCATGGGCCCCAGCGGCACCGGCAAGACCACGCTGCTGCGGCTGATGACGGGCCAGATTTTGCCGGACCACGGCAGCATCCTGATCGAGGGCAGCGACGTCTGCCGCATGGGTCGCAGCGAACTCTACGACACGCGCAAGCGTATCGGCATGTTGTTCCAGAATGGCGCCTTGCTGACCGACATCAGCGTCTACGAGAATGTGGCCTTCCCGCTGCGCGAGCATACGCGCCTGCCGGAACGTCTGATCCGGCACATCGTCCTCACCAAGCTTCACGCAGTGGGGCTGCGGGGTGCCGCGGAACTGATGCCGGCGGAATTGTCCGGCGGTATGGCGCGACGCGTCGCGCTGGCGCGCGCCATCGCGATGGATCCGGACCTGATCCTCTATGACGAACCGTTTGTCGGTCTCGATCCGATCTCTATGGGCGTCATCGTGCGTCTGATCCGGCGCATGAACGACGCGCTGGGGCTGACCAGCGTCGTAGTCAGCCACGATGTCGAGGAAATCTCGTCAATCGCCGATCGCACTTACCTGCTGTCCGATGGCAAGGTCGTCGCCTCCGGATCGCCCGAAGACCTGCAGGAGAATTGTTCGGCCGTGGTCATGCAATTCATGAACGGCATGGCTGACGGCCCGGTGCCATTCCACTATCCGGCGCCGGATTACAGCGAACAACTCTTGCGCCGCGGGCAGGAATAGGAGGCCGGCGTGCGCAGAGTCCTGGTGGATGTCGTCTACGCAGTCCAGGAATGGCTGGAGACCTTTGGGGCCAGCCAGATATTCCTTATGCGGATCCTGGCGGGCTGTCCGCGAGCCTTGCTGCGGCCCAGTCTGATCGTTCGCCAGGTTTACGCCAGCGGCGTGCTGTCGTTGGCGATCATCGGCATCTCGGGTCTGTTCGTCGGCATGGTGCTGGCGCTGCAGGGCTATAATTCACTGGAACGCTTCGGCGCCACCGAGTCCCTGGGCGTGGTCGCGGCGCTGGCGCTGGTGCGTGAACTCGGGCCAGTGGTCACTGCCTTGCTGTTTGCCGGCCGCGCGGGCACCGCGCTGGCATCGGAGATCGGCCTGATGCGGGCCACAGACCAGCTGTCGGGGATGGAGATGATGGCGGTGGATCCGATCAAGCGGGTGGTAGTGCCGCGTTTCCTCGGCGGCATTATCAGCATGCCGTTGCTGGCGGCTATCTTCAGCGCCATGGGCATTCTCGGTGCCTGGATGGTCGGCGTCGTGCTGCTCGGTGTCGACGAGGGCTCGTTCTGGTCCAGTATGCGTGATCAGGTGGACTACAAGGACGACGTCCTCTCGGGCGTGCTCAAGAGCTTCGTCTTCGGCATCGCGGCCAGCCTGCTTGCTGTCTTCGAGGGCTACAATTCCATCCCCACTGCCGAGGGCGTCAGCCGGGCGACTACCCGTACCGTGGTGCTGACTGCGCTCTCGGTTTTGATCCTAAATTTCATGCTCACCGCCGTGCTAATCGGAGAGGTATAGACCATGCGACAGACGCGCGCAGTGGAGTTCGGAACCGGGTTGTTCGTATTCATGGGCATCGTCGCCCTGTTTTTCCTGACCACCCGGGTGACCAATTTCGACTCCTATGAGGGCGACAAGGGATATACCCTGATGGCCCGGTTTGACAACGTCGGCTCGCTCAAGGAGCGCTCGCCGGTGGCCATGTCGGGCGTCACCATCGGTCGTGTGACCAGCGTCGAGTTCGATGGTTCGGCGCTGGAGGCGGTGGTGCATATGCGGATCAATTCCGTCTATGACCAGATCCCTGACGATACCGACGCGAGCATCCTGACCCAGGGTATCCTTGGCGGTCAGTACATCGGACTCGAACCCGGCGGTTCACCCGATTTTTTTGCTGACAACGACGAGATCCAATTCACTCAGTCGGCGCTGGTACTGGAACAGCTGATCAGCAAGTACCTCTTTAGCCAGGCCGAGGACTCCGACGAGGAATAGCCATGAACAGAAACCCATTGATGGCCGTTGCCGTTCTTGCCGCGCTGCTCTGCGCCGGGCTGGCGCAGGCGAACGTAGGGCCGGACGATGTGATACGCCAGGCCTCCGATCAGGTGCTCGACGCGGTCAACGCGCGGCGCGACGAACTGAAAGCCGACCCCGATGAGCTATACAGAGTCGTCGACGATATCCTGCTGCCGCGGTTTGATCGGCGCTATACCGGCGGTCTGGTGATGGGCAAATACTGGCGTCAGGCGTCAGCGGAACAGCGCGATCGCTTTATCCTCGCGCTGTATCGCTCACTGGTCAAAACCTATGCCAGCGGCATCCTTGAATACCGCGGCGACCAGCTACAGATCCTGCCGGTAGCCGAAGAGGAGCTGACGGAGGGCAAAGTCATCGTGGAGACCCGGGTGACGCTGGATACCGGTGTGGTGACGCCGGTCAACTACCGCATGCGGCTGACCGACGAAGGCTGGAAGGCCTACGATGTGATCATCGAGGGTATTTCGTATGTGGCCAATTACCGCAAGCAGTATGCCAGTGAGTTCCGTGCCAAGGGTATCGACGGCGTGATCAAGGAACTGGAAGCCAAGGCGGCCAAGGAGCCGGAGGCTGCTGCGACCTCCACCGCCAATACGGCAAGCCAGTGAGCCAGCTCGAAATCGAGGATCTGGGCAACGGCAAATTTGCCCTGCACGGGGATCTCACTTTCGAGACCGTGGGCCGGGCGCTCGAGTTGAGTCGCGAGATGTTTGCCGATCATGCCAGCATCGAGGTGGATCTCGATGACATCGGCGAGGGTGACAGTGCCGGCCTGGCCTTGCTGCTGGAATGGGTCAACTGGGCGAAGAATTTTGTCCGCGAGATCCGCTATGTCAATGTGCCCAATGACATCACTGCCATGGCCCAGATCAGCGAAGTGGACACCATGCTGACCCGGGGCGAGCGCTGGACCGGCGTGATCTGAAACCCGTCTGACCGATGCGGCCCTGCATCAGTCCAGATCCATGTCGACGTCTTCGAACTCCTCAAATTCAGCTTCAAAATCGTCCAGACTCTCTTCCGGCGGGTTGCCGTCGTAGATGTTGAAGCGACGATTCTGCAAATAGGCTTCGCGGACAAAGATATACGGATCGGCTGCCTCCCTGATCGCATTGTCCAGCGGCAACAGCGCCGCGCGACGCTCGATGATCTTGAGGATGATCAGCTTGTCCCGCACGTTACGTTCTTCATACTGGATCAGCGGGTCGATCTGGGCGTCAGCCAGCTTGCCGACGCCGTCGCGGAAATTGGACGGACCGAGCACCGGCAGCATCAGAAATGGACCGCCGCCGACGCCCCAGACGGCAAGGGTCTGACCGAAGTCTTCAGCCTCCCGCGGCAGATTCGCATCCTTGGCTGCATCGATGATGCCGGCCAGCCCCAGCGTGCTGTTGATGACGAAACGGCCGGTCTGGCGGGCGGCGCCAAGGAACTTGCCCTGCAACAGATGATTGACGACGTAGATCGGCTGTTCCAGGTTATGGAAGAAATTCGTCACCGCGAATTTTATCCAGCGCGGCATGACCGTGTCATAACTCTTCGCTACCGGACGCAGGATGAAGCGGTCGAGGGTGTTGTTGACCGCGTAGATGCCCCGGTTCATCGGCTCCAGGGGGTCGTAGGTCTCCCCTGAGTCCTGTTCCGGGTTGGCAGCGCAGCCGAGCAAGCCAAAGGCCAGAATGAAAGCCACGAAAGCGGATCGTGCGGACTCGCGGCCCGCGCCATATCTGATCATTACACCCCCCTCCGATCCGGGCGGGTAACAGCCCGGACCACCTCGACATTCTTACAGCTTGTTATTCTCGCCGCGCCTGCTCGATATTGCGCGGCTGCACGTTTTTCGGCAAGTAGGGTAGCAGCTCATCGCGTCGGGCGATAAACCGCGCGCGTTGAATCTCGGTCAGATCCGGCTGTGCCAGCGCGAGGTTGAGCTGGTCGATGCCCATCTCCAGGTTGCCGCTGCGGAGATAGTATTCCGACATATAGTAATGGGCTTCCGCTTTCTGTCCCGACGCACCGGCCGCATTGGCAATCAGCTTGACCTGGGCGGGCGTGGGCGAGAAGGCATTGAACAGATCCAGCAGCACTACATGAGCTTTGTCGAACTGGTCGGCGTACATCAGCGACTCGGCGTAGCGGATGGTCAACGGCACGTTGCGCGGGAACAGGGACACCGCTTGTTCGAACACCAGCAGGCTCTCGGCGGGCTGTTGTGCGGCCATCAGGGCCTCACCCAGCGCCGAATGGAAGGCGATCACGGACTCGTCTTCTTCACGCAGGGCAGAGAGGATCGGCACGGCTTTGTCGGCCTTGCCGGCCCGGATCAGCGCGATGGCGAGACCATAGCGAAGATGCGCATACGGCTCCGGGGTCCGCTCGAGCTGGTCAGCGAAAAACGTCACGGCAACGTCCGCGGTGGAGTAGGTCAGCGCCCGTATGCGCTCCCGCATGATCAGGTACTCAGGGCTTTCTTGATACGGGCGGGGTTCGAGCTGTTCGACCCGACTGCGGGTCTCGGCGATCCGGGTCGAGCTGACCGGATGGGTAAGCAGGAATTCAGGGACCCGGTTTGCCCAGGAGCCCTGCAGGCGACTCATCGTCTCGAAAAATTCCGGCATGCCATTAGGATCGAATCCGGAATCGTTGAGGATGATGAGTCCGACCCGGTCCGCCTCATATTCATTTATACGGGTGTAGTTGATCGATTGTTGTACCGCGAGGGCCTGCGCGCTCATCGCGGTGGCCTGCACCACATCGGTGTTGGCGCCTCCGGCGACGCCCATCAGGATGGCAGCCAAGACGGCGGCGCCGGCGAGCATGCTCGACTTGCCCTGGGCGGCAGCGCGACGGGCGATGTGCTTCTGGGTGACGTGGGCGATCTCATGAGCGAGCACACCCGCCAGCTCGCTCTCGCGCTGGGTCTCGAGGATCAGTCCGCTGTTGATACCGATGTAGCCGCCGGGGAGCGCGAACGCGTTGATCCCGTCGTCGTTGACGATAAAGAACTTAAAGCTCTGATTGCCGTCCTGGGCATGGGCGCTCAGGCGATGGCCGAGCGAATCCACGTATTCATCCAGCTCCGGATCTTCCAGGATCATATCGGCCGCGCGCAGCTGCATTAGCACCGAGCGCCCGATCTGGGTCGCCCGACCTTTCGACAGCACCGCATCCGACGGGCTGCCGATGTCCGGGAGATCATCGCCGGCCGCATGGACGGGCTGCGTCGGAGCGGCTCCGATCACCAGCAATGCGGCGGCGGCAGACAAGATGAGTTTGCGGATCATTATTCGAGTCGCCGATTGGTTAGACAGGCCGGAGCGGACGAGTTCGACGAAGTGACTATGATGCCCGATTCGAGACCGTCGGCCCAGCCCGATTGGTCAAAGAATGACCGATGCGTGGTCGGCCAGCCGGGAACGCTCGCCGCGCATCAGCGTGATGTGCCCGGAATGTGGCCAGCCACGGAACCGATTTACGACATATGTCAAACCAGAGGTCGTTTCGGTCAGATATGGCGTGTCGATCTGGGAGACATTGCCGAGACAGACGACTTTTGTGCCAGGGCCGGCCCGGGTGATCAGCGCTTTCATCTGTTTCGAAGTCAGATTCTGAGCTTCGTCCAGGATGATGAATCTATTGAGGAAAGTCCGCCCCCGCATAAAATTCAGCGAGCGGATCTTGATCCGGTTTTGGAGCAGATCACGGGTCGCCGCGCGACCCCAGTCGCCGCCTTCATCGCTTTGGGTCAGCACCTCGAGATTGTCCATCAGTGCGCCCATCCACGGCTCCATCTTCTCCTCCTCGGTCCCCGGGAGAAAGCCGATATCGTCTCCCAGCGGCACCGTGACCCGGGTCATGATGATCTCGCGGAAGCGATTGACGTCCAGGGTCTGGGCCAGGCCAGCCGCCAGTGCCAGCAGGGTCTTGCCGGTGCCGGCTGGACCCAGGATGCTGACGAAATCCACCGCGTCATTGAGCAACAGATTGAGGGCAAAATTCTGCTCCCGGTTGCGCGCGGTGATGCCCCAGACCGAGTTGTGTTCGCTGTAATAATTCTCTACCAGCTCGATGACCGAGCTCTGTTCGTCGGCTTCGCGGACCACGGCTTCGAAATTGCTGTCGTCTTCGGTGAACAGGAACTCGTTGGTGCTCCAGTCCTTGATCAGCGGACCCTGTACGCGATAGAAGGTGCGCCCCTGCTCTTGCCACGAGTCCATGGACTGGCTGTGAGAATCCCAGAAGTCCTCTGGCAGCGCGGTCGCGCCGGTGTAGAGCAGATCGGCGTCGTCCAGCGTCTTGTCGTTATAATAATCCTCGGTATACACGCCGACGATAGTGGCCTTGATCCGCAGATTGATGTCTTTCGACACCAGAGTCACGCGTGACTCTGGATGCTGCTCCTGCAGCGACAGGCAATATTCGAGGATGGTGTTGTCGGCCCGGTGGCCGGGGAGGGTGTCCGGCAACAGCGGCTGCGACAGACGGGTCTGAAAGAACATCCGTCCCGGTTTGCGGTTACTGTTGCCGTTCAACCGGTGTCCGCCGGGCAGCTCGATGCCCATGTCGATCTGCTGTTTATTGAGTTGGTGGATCAGCTCATCGATAAAACGGCTGACCTGGCGCGCGTTGCGTGCCGCCTCCGACATGCCTTTCTTGTTGGCGTCGAGTTCCTCCAGCACCATCATCGGCAAGAACACGTCATGCTCGTCAAAGCGGAAAATGGCGGTCGGATCGTGCATCAAGACATTGGTGTCGAGCACGAAGATCCGCCGGCGCGGCTCCTGGGTCACGGCTTGCTTGCTACCTTTGGTCTGGGGTCTGGATTGGGGAGAAGAAAGCGTCCGGGCGCTCAAAGATCGCGCACCGCTCCGAGGACTTCTTCCGCGTGGCCCTTGACCCGGACCTTGCGCCATTCATGCCGCAGCACGCGCTTCTCATCGATAACGAAAGTACTGCGCTCAATGCCCCAGACCTTGCGGCCGTACATCAGTTTCTCTTGCATCACATCGAACAATTTGCACACAGTCTCGTCGCTGTCCGAGAGCAGTTTGAACGGCAGCTGCAGCTTGGCGACAAAATTATCATGCGTTTTCACGCTGTCGCGCGACACGCCGACGACTTCCGCGCCGGCACCGGCGAATTCCGGGTAGAGATCGCGGAAATCCTGGGCTTCGTTGGTACAGCCCGGCGTGTTGTCCTTCGGATAAAAGTAGATGACCAGAATCTTGTTCTTCAGGGCGCTCAGCTTGAACGTCTCGCCGCCGCTGGCCGGCAGGGAGAAATCTGGTACTTTTTTGCCTGTTTCCACTTGGCTCATCGTCACTCCGGGATGTCTTGACCAAAAAAATCCGTCAGCTCTTGACCGGCTCCATGATCGCGTCAAGGTTGAGCTGGTCACAAAAATCCATAAATTCTTCGCGCAGACCGGCAATCTGCATATTGCCCGGGATATTCACCGTCATCTGGACCGAGAACATCGCCGCACCGGTGTGGGCGGCCGCATAGCTGCGGGTGTTGAGTTCCGCGATATCGATATCACGGCTGGCGAAGAAGCTTGCAAGATTGAAGACGATGCCGGGCTGATCGAGGCAGATGACGTCAACAGCATACGGCAGCATGTCGGCCCGCTGGGGCCGGGACTCGGTGCGGCGCACGGTGACCGTCAGATGGCCTTCCTCCCCGACCTTCTTGAGTTCAGACTCCAGCCGGGCCAGGGTGTGCCAGTTTCCGGACACCAGCAGCAGCATCGCGAATTCGGATCCCAGAGCGGTCATGCGGCTTTCGGCGATGTTGCCGCCGCATTCAAGCACCGCCCGCGTCAGGTCATGAACGACGCCCGCCCGATCGCTGCCGACGGCAGTAATGACGATAAGCTGGTTCATCGATGGTTGCGGGCGCGGACCGGGGTCGCCCAAAGGGTGTTCATGGCCGGAGTTTAACGCCATTATCTGGTGAGGGAAACGGGGTGACCGCGCTTGCCAATACCGGGGGCTGAAAGTACCATGCCCGGCCATTCTCCGGGGATTCCAGACGCCATGTTCCGAGGCAGTATTGTCGCTTTGGTCACGCCTATGC
>JBATKC010000294.1:0-6489 GCA_049669065.1 Gammaproteobacteria bacterium | reverse complement strand
ACCCGCGGTGACCGGGGCGGCTTCCTCGGCGCAGCCCGCGCACGCCACCGAAGCTGACACGATCGCCTGGATCAAGGGTGATGTGGACGCCGCATTCGCCCTCGCCGCCACCGAGGACAAGCCGCTGTTCCTGTACTGGGGCGCCGCCTGGTGCCCGCCCTGCAACCAGATCAAGGCGACGATCTTCAGCCGGCCCGAGTTTATCGAGAAATCGAGGCTGTTCGTCCCGGTCTATCTGGATGGAGATACCGAACGGGCGCAGAAGCTCGGTGACCGTTTTGGCGTCATGGGTTATCCCACGATGATCGTGTTTAACAGCGCGGGCGAGGAAATCACGCGGATACCCGGCGGTCTGGATATCGGTCTGTATGCCGACGTGCTTGATCTGACGTTGCAAAATGTCCGCCCGGTCGCGGATGTGCTCGATGCGCTGATGGCCGGGCAGGACCTGAGCGAAGACGACTTCCGTCTGCTGGCCTTTTACTCATGGCAGCAGGATAACGAGCGGGCGATGGCGGACCGCGACCCGGTCGAGGTCTTCCGCCGCATGAGCGAGAGCTGCCCACCGGGCCTGTCCGCCGCGTCGGCGCGACTGTATGTAGCCTATCTGACGGCCGCCATCGCCGCGGCGGAAGAAACAGAGACCGCGCTCGATTTTACGGACAAGGTGACTGCCGTGGCGCGCGTGGCCGGGATACTCGAGGACGATCAGCTGTCCCGGGCCAACGTCTATATGACGCTGTATGAGGCGCGGTCCATCCTCGCCGCCACCACGGCACCCGGGTCACTGGAACGTGACGGGCTGATGCGCAGATGGAACCAGCGACTCGATGCCATCGACGAGGACCCGGATTACTCGATCGCTCATCGGCTCGCCACCAGCATGACGCGTATGGCTCTTGTCCGCGTCGACGATGCGGAGGCGCCGATAACCGCATCGCTGCAGCAGGACGTCCGCGCCCGGGTAGCCTGGGCCGACGCCGAGGCGAAGACACCCTATCAACGTCAGGCAGTGATCAATACCGCCTGGTATGTGCTCTCCGACGCAGGTCTCGATGACGAGGCGCGGACCCTGCTCACCGCCGAGCTCGAGAAATCGCGCCAACCCTACTACTTCATGCTGGATCTGGCCGAACTCGAGCAGAGAGCCGGCAACATCGATGCGGCGCTGGTCTGGCTCAAACGCGCCTATGACGAATCGCAGGGTCCGGCCACGCGTTTCCAGTGGGGTTACGACTATGTCAATGGTCTGATCGAGATGACGCCGGAAGACGCCGACACTATCGCCGCTGTTACCGAACAGGTGTTGTCCGAGCTAGACGGTCAGGCGGATGCGATCCATGGCCGCACCGGTCGGATCCTGAATCGGCTGAGCCAGAAGCTAGCCGCATGGAACGAAGATGGTCGCTACGACCAGCAGATTGCGATGATACAAAACCGCGTGGCCGGACTCTGTGCGAGCCTGGCGGACGACGAGACCAGTCTGGTCACTTGCCGCGCGGTGCTCGAAGAGGCCTGAGCCCACGGGCCTGGCGCCGTCGCGGCCGGAGCCTCTGGCAGCGCCAGAAGGCTTTACTGCTCCAGCCAGATTTCGCTGAAGTACAGCGTAAAGGGCGCTTCCGGCCGGCGCGTAAACAGGATCATCCGGGCGATATCCCGGATATCCAGCGAGCGGCCGGCCGGCGCATCGGCCACATTGCGCAGCGACACCGCAATCTCGTTCAGACCCGGCTCGATGGTGAGCGTCCGGTTGAATCGATCACGATACTGGTTGTTGTGCGCGGCGTCGTCGATGCGCAGGATCAGGTCCACCGGTTCCGCCAGCTCCGAATAGACGTCAAAACGCAGACGCTTGTAGGCGGACCAGTCCGGATAGGGCTCGTGAACCGTGAACCCCGGCCACGGCGCCGCATAAAATCGCACCGCGACGACTTTTTGTTGCTTGCGCTGTTGCCAACCCGGCGGCGCCATCACCGTATCGAGATGCGCCCGCGGGGAGCCCAGGAACGGGCCCTGCCAGCGGCTATCCAGATCTACCAGCACCGGGAACGCCGCCGTGCGCATGCCGTAATGCCAGCCCAGACTCGCCAGCGGCCAGAACGAAATCAGCAGCGCAATGGCCGCGACGACCGCGACCCAGCGCCGCAATCGACGGCGATCCGGCGGCCACAGACCGGTATCCAGACACGCTCTCAGACCGAGGAAACAAAGGCCTCCGATGATGTTGTGGAACGCGTCCTGAAACTCGGCCTGGCGACCTGCCATGTTCAGCTGCGCCAGCTCGGTGGCGATACTGGCGATCACGGTGGCGGCAAACGCGACCCCATAGTGGAACCAGGACGCAGACGGCAGACGGCTCAATCCGGCGCGCGACATCTCCAGCGCCACCAGCGCAAACATGCCGAATAGCGGGATGTGGCCGAGGTTATAGATCTCGTGCCACATCAGTGTGGAGCGCGGTGGGCGTCCCGCCAGCAAGGCCCACAGCAGCAGCACGATGCCGACGGCACCCAGCACGACCCGGCGGCGGCGTGAAGCGATGTCTTTCATCGCCGGGTCCGCACCGCCGCGGCCGCGGATCTTGCCAGATGCCGGGCCTTGCGAGTCTCGACCTCGACTGCAGGCGCCGAGCGGGACAGCCGGCTTACATCCGACCATGCGCCAGCGGCGTCTCCGAGACGTCGAGCGAGTTCGGTCCAGACGGTAGTCAGCGTCTGCTCGATTCGCCATGGCGGGCGGATGATGGCCAGCCCGCTGCCGTTCAGACGCGCCTCGTTGTCGCCGGGTCGCACACCGAGCTCGGCCAGCAATACGGGACCGAGGCCGGCGCCAGCGAGCTGGCGATAAAAACCACGCAACTCGCGACGATGCTTGATCGGATACCAGACCACGAAGATGCCGGTCGGCCAGCGTCGCGTGGCCTGCTCCAGCACCGGGATCAGACGCTGCAGCTCATGCTCCTGTTCGTAGGGCGGGTCGATCAATACCATGCCGCGCCGCGGCTGCGGCGGCAACAGCGCTCCCAGGCCCTCGTAACCATCCCGCTGGTGGATTGCGAAACGGCGGTCCGCGCCGATCTTCTGGCGCAACTGGCGCGCCTGCTCCGGCTGCAGCTCACACAGTATCGCCCTGTCCGTATCGCGCATCATGCGCTGAGCTATCAACGGCGAACCCGGATAGATATCGAGGGTATCTGCCTGCGGCTGGAACGATCGCACCAGTTTGAGGTATCGACCGATGACACCTTCGGCGGCGGGTCCCGATGCGAGGCGACGGATGCCCTCATTGGCTTCGCCCGAGCGGCTGGCCTCGCTCCGACCGAGATCGTACAGCCCGGCCCCGGCATGGGTATCGACATAGGCGAACGGCTTGCCCTTGGCGGCCAGCCGTTCGAGCAGACATACCAGCCCGACATGTTTGGCGACATCGGCAAAATTCCCGGCATGGAAGATGTGTCGATAGTTCATCAGTACTCGTCGTACTTGGCCGCGTTGCCGCGCACCCGCTCGGCCGGATACTTGCTCCGATTGTGCTCGATCTTGCTGGCCACGGCCGCGGGCAGATCGATGTCCAGCCGGTCCGCAAGCCTGACCAGATAGATCAGAATATCGGCCAGCTCGGCCTCGATGCGGCGCCGCCGCTCCGCATCCGGCCGCTCGCTTTGCGCCGGTGTTAGCCACTGGAACTGCTCCACCAGCTCCGCTGCCTCGACGATCAGCGCCATGGCCAGGTTTTTGGGCGCATGGAACTGCTCCCAGTCGCGCTCCTCGGCAAAGGTTCTGAGTTCGTGTGCCAGCTTGTCGAACGAGAATTCTTGCACCGTTTGTTCCCTGACTGAAAGGGGCGCCCGCAGGCGCCCCGTGAGGCAGTCTCGATTATGCCACCCGGCCCGGTGGCGGCGTCAGCTATTTCGGCACGCGCAGGACCATCCGCGCGGCCACGCCGGCGTGATCGGAAGGCCATAGACCATTCGGCGTCTTGTCCGCTGGCTCGTCGCCAAGCACCGTCGCCCGCGCTCCCCGGATCACCGGGCCGCCGTAATGATCGGGCGCCTGGCGCACCCAGATCTGATCGACCCGCTCACTGAGTTCCGATTCCTCGTTACGCAGCAATCCATCCTGACAGCAGGTCAGGCCGTCTTCGAATGGGCCGCGCCGCAGGTTCCAGGCGTCGATGTAGCCGATCTGGCTCATGATGGCGTAGGGCGTCGGACACAGATTTCCCGGAGTGCCGTCAGCAAAGAGGCAAGGCACCAATGGCCCGGCGCCAGGATCTGAATTGAAGTCCCCCACCAGCACGATAGTGTGATCATCGAAGAACAACGGTCCGGCGCCGGGGCAATCCGCATCCGGCGGGCCGACCAGTTCGAATGCCTGAAGGCTTTGGAAGGTGCTGAATACCGGCTGCTCCGAGATCTCCAGATGGGTATTGACGAAGCGATAGTCGCGCCCCTTCACGCGTGCGTCGACCATGGTGTAGCCGCGCAGGATCTGGGGCAACAGCGGGAACAGCAGGCTGTCCTCGGGTACCGGCACACCGGCGCAGAAGTTGGCGCCCACGGGGTTGCTGGTCTCCACATCCTCGCGGGCGAGGATCACGTCGCGGTCCGTGATCGAGACGGTGACCAGGCCGAAACCTTCGATAAACAGCGGCAGCCCCGGGATGTCGATATTGGTGACCTGGGCCACCGCCCGGTAACGCTCCCCATCGGCGTTGAGCTCGTCCAGCAGGATCTCCAGGTAGTCATCGTCCAGCAGGCAAAATCCCGGTTCGGCGACCGCGCAGACCCGCAGCACATAGACCTCCTGCAGACCGATCAGATGGGAATCCGCCGCCAGCATTTCGCCCGCGAGGCTCACTGCACGCTCCCGATAATCGGTAGCCAGGATCTGGCCGATCACGAGCTGGGCCAGTTCGGCAAACTCCTCCGGCGTCTCGGCGCTGAAGGGCAGGAAGATATCGCCGCCCACGTACAGATTCTGAGTCATCACCTGTAGCTGTCCGGAGCGGAAGCTGCGGCCCTTGTCGCCGGCCACCGCATTGCTTGCCGCGAACAGAAGACAGACGGCAAGAATCGCGCAACCGGCTTTTGAGATTGTGTTTTTCATGGTCACCCCCCAGGCGACGTTGGCGTGTCTCTTATCGAAGTATAGGCAGTGCCACCCGATAGACGACAGACAGCACCTTATGTCAAAACAATCCCGATCGTGCTACTCGGTTTCGAGGCGCCGGAATTTCTGTTCCATCGGCGAATCGAAGATGGTCCTGCCATCCGGGGTCAGCGCCCGCTCCCAGCTGCCATAGATGGGGTTGGGCAGCACGAACCAGCGCCGGCCCCATTGATCGGTATGGGCGGCGGCCAGCTGCTGTCGGATCTCGGCGTCGGTGCCCGGCGGCACCGCGATAAAGTCGGCCAGATCGTCACCGAGGATCTGCAGCACCTGGTAACGATCGCCGATCCACTGGCGGCGCGTCGACTTGTCCCGGGTCCACTCCGGCCGTTCGTCGCGCGTGAGGATCACATCGATATCCGATCGCAACGGGAACCCTAGCGCGAGCAAATTGCTGCGCGTCGCCGGTTCCAGCTCGACGCTGCGGTTGGTCACATAGAATACCGTGATGCCTAGCTGATCTGCATGTCTGAGATACGCCAGCGCGCCGGGGACCGCGGGGGCGGACGCCTCATTGACCCACGCTCTCCACGCGTCCCGGCGGAAACCCGTTCCGGCCAGGATCGAGCGCGCGGTCTGCCCCGAGTTATCCAGCACCGTCTCATCGACGTCGACGATCAGCGCCAGCGCGGGCTCGGCCGGCGCGGACAGCAGACTTCGCTCGAGTGCTTGCTGCGCCATAAGGAAAACCTGGTGGGTGATCACCCCGTACTCGGCGCTGGTCTGCACCCACAGCGTGCTGTGCAGGCGCTCATCGGGCAAGGTCGAAGCACAGCCTGCCAGCCCGGCGAGTACCAGCGGGGCCAGATGCCTCAACGCACGCCGGGAAGGGTGCAACGGAGCGGCTTCCTTGCTGCGCATGCGTGGGTGCGAGTCAGTCACTGCTGACACTCCTCAAAAAGCTCCAGCGCATCGTAGCCCGATTTGAGGTCCAGCTCGAACCCGGGCGGAAAATAGCGACTTGGGTCCATGATCAAGCCGCCGCGCCGTCCAGATCGCCGCGGCACCTATCTGGTCTACGGCCTCCGGCTGCGCTATGTTTAGCCGCCTCCAGCGACCGTTCATACCGCCAGACAAACAGGTGCGTGACGCGGTAGCACCGTGCGCGAACAAGGCCAGCCATCATGATTGACTCTGGCCGATAAGACAGGAATACAAATTATGTCCATTTATCGATATCTGCTGATCGCACTAACGCTGCTGCTCGCGGCCGCATGCGGCCAATCACCGTCGGAGCCCCCGAGCGCGCCGGCAGCAGAGGCCACCGCCGAGAGCGCCGATGATGCAAAAACCGACGCAGAGCCGCTGAGTGCCACCG
>JBATKC010000293.1:0-11341 GCA_049669065.1 Gammaproteobacteria bacterium | reverse complement strand
CCTCGATCTGGCGCCCAACGCCTACCGGCTCACGGTCCTCGGCGCTATCGTCTCCGAGGCAGAAATCCAGCCTGAGCGACTGCTGGCGATCGATCCGGGGCAGGCGACCGGTGGTGTCGAGGGTGTGCCTGCAAAGGACCCGGCCTTTGGTCTGGACGCACTATGGATCGACCCGTCACGGCGTGATCAGGCGCAGTCCCACGGCTATACGGTTGTGGATCCGGCAACCGTCGTGGCGACGCATCTGAACCAGGTGGTGGGCGAGAATGCACACGAACTGCTCGGTCACGAGGAAGCGCAGCAGCTGCTGGATCGTCTGGCCCGGACCGCGCCGCGGCTGGTGGATGATCTGGTGCCCAAGCTGATCCCGATGAGCCTGCTGGTGCGGGTACTACAGGACCTGCTGCGCGAACATATCCCTATTCACAACATCCGCCGTATCTGCGAGACCCTCGCCGAACACGGCGCCCGCGTCCAGGACCCCCAGGCGCTGGTGGCCGCGACCCGGGTGGCGCTGGGCCGGACCATCATTCAGCGCATCGGCGGGCCCAGCGGCGAACTGCCGGTGATCACCCTCGAACCCGCGTTGGAACGATTATTGCAGGACTCCTTACAGGAGGACGGCGACGGTGGCGGTGGCATCGAGCCGGGACTGGCAGAAACAGTGCATTCCCGACTTCTGGAGACCGCGCAGCGTCAAGAAATTGCCGGTGAGCCGGCGGTTCTGCTCGTTTCTCCGACGCTAAGGCCCTGGTTGTCGCGCTTTTTGCGGCACGGCATACCCGGACTCAGCGTGCTGGCATATAACGAAGTGCCGGAAAACAGGAATTTGAGGATGGTGGCGGCGGTCGGAGGCTGACCCCGCGCGGAAACAAGGCAAGGAAGCAGACAGTATGAAAATCAGGCGATTCAGCGCAGCAGACATGCGCCAGGCGATCCGGCGCGTGCGCGACGAACTGGGACCCGACGCGGTGATCCTCTCCTCCCATAACACCGGTGATGGCGTCGAGATCGTCGCCGCTATCGACTACCAGGAGACGGAGGCGCCGGCCCGGATTCCGGCCATGCCTGCCACTGCGGAGACGGCGCCATCCGCCCCACCATCGGGCGAGATCCGCCGGGAGATGCTGGCGATGCGGCATCTGCTCGAGTCGCATCTCTCCCGCTTGTCCTGGAACGAGCAGGCCAGGCGCACGCCGGTCGAGGCCCAGGCCATGCGTAATCTCTCCAGCCTGGGCCTGAGTAGCGATCTGGTCGAGGAGATACTCGGCGACTGCGCACCGCTGGAGTCCTATGATGACGCCTGGCGGGTTCCGCTCGCGGCACTGATAGAAAGTATCCCGGTCTGCGAAACCGATCTGGCCGAGGAGGGAGGCATCCTCGCTCTGGTCGGGCCGACCGGGGTCGGCAAGACGACCGCTATCGCCAAGCTGGCTGCCCGCCACACCCTGCGTCATGGCTCCGGGCAGGTGGCCCTGGTGGCAGCGGATGATTACCGGATCGGCGCCCGGGCCCAGCTGACGGCGTTTGGCGAGATCATCGGCGCGCCGGTCTATGTGGCCGCTGACGGGGCCGAGCTCAAACGCGTACTCGACAGCCTGCGCGGTGTCCATCTCGTGTTGGTCGACACCACCGGGCTTGGCCATCGGGACGTGCGGATCTCGACCCAACTAGGCGCCCTCGCCGGCTTGGATTTTCCTATACAACATCTGCTCGCGCTGCCGGCCAACGCCCAGCTCGAATCGATTCAGGAGACGGTGGAGGCATTCGCCCCGGTTGGGCTTGCCGGGTGCGTGCTGACCAAGATCGATGATGCCGTCGTGCTCGGCGGCGCGTTGACTGCCGTCATGCGAAGTGGTCTGCCGCTGGCATATCTGTGCAACGGCCAACGCGTCCCGGAGGATATCGTCCACGCGGCGCCGCGACGCGAGTGGCTGCTCAAGGCTGCGGCAGAACGGATCCAAAGTGGTCGTTACAACGTGGACGAGGACTATATGGCCCGGCACTTCGCCAGGGAGAGCCGCCATGAGTTCGTTTGAACAGACGCCAGGGCTGGCCCTGGGACAGGCCGCCGGCGTACCCACAAGAAGCTCCAACCGGCCGGTCAAAGTCATCGCCGTGACCGGTGGAAAGGGCGGTGTCGGCAAGAGCAACGTGGCCGCGAATCTGGCGCTGGCCCTGTCCACCAGGGAGCGCCGGGTGATGCTGATGGATGCGGACATGGGGCTGGCCAATCTCGACGTGCTGCTGGGGCTGCAGCCCACCTACAACCTGCATGACGTGTTGGAAGGGGCTGTGCATCTGGAGGATGTGCTGCTGCGCGGGCCCGGTGATGTGACGGTGATACCGGCGGCGTCCGGTATCGCGTCGATGGCACGCCTGGATGACGCGCAGACGGTCGGGCTGATCAACGCCTTTAGTCAGATCACGCAGGATCTCGATGTGCTGGTCATCGACACAGCGGCCGGTATCGCGCCATCGGTCCTGCGCCTGAATCAGGCCGCCAGTGAGGTGATGGTGGTGGTCTGCGACGAGCCCACGTCGATGACCGACGCCTATGCCCTGATGAAGGTCCTGAGCCGGGACTTCGGCGTCCGACGTTTCCGCATCGTCGCCAATATGACGCGCACGCCCGGCCAGGGCCGCGTGTTGTTCGAGAAGATCGCCCGGGTGACGGGGCGCTTTTTGGACATATCGCTGGACCACGCGGGGACCATCCCCTGGGACGAGTACCTGGCTCGGGCCGTGCAGCAGCAGATGCCCGTAGTTGGGGCCTTCCCCGGCAGCTGGTCGTCTCTGGCATTCAAGAAATTGGCCGAACGGGTCGATAAATGGGTTGTCCCGGCCGAGGCGAGCGGCAGCATTCAGTTCTTTATGGAGCGGATGTTCAGCCCGGCACCGGCCGGAGGAGCGCCGCGATGACGCCCCGGGCCGGTTATGCAGATATCCAGGGCCAGTCGGCTGACGCCCTGGTCGAGGAGCATGCGGATCTGGTCAAGCGCATCGCCGCGCACCTGATGGGCAGGTTGCCCTCGACGGTGGAGATGGACGATCTGGTACAGGTGGGCCTGATGGCGTTGTTGGCGGCGGCTCGTCAGTACTCGCCGGACAAGGGCGCGAATTTCGCCACTTATGCCGGAATCCGCATCCGCGGGGCGATGCTCGACGAAGTGCGCTCGATGGAATGGACACCGCGCTCGGTCCACCGCAACAAGCGACGGCTGACCGAGGCCATGCGCAAGGTCGAGAACAGCAAGGGCGGTGAGGCACAGGCGGAGGAGATCGCGGCGGAGATGGATATATCGGTGGACCAGTACCACCAGATGGTGGCGGATTCGGCCGCCGGCAAAATGTTTAGCCTCGATCAGATGAGCGAGGCTGGCGATCCGCGCGCGGAGATCGAGGGCGGCCTCGGCGAGGACCCGGTCGCCGCGCTGGAGGACGACGAGATGCGTCAGGCGCTGGCCGAACAGATCGGCCAGCTGCCGGAACGCGAAGCGATGGTGATGGCTCTGTACTACGACGAGGAGCTGAACCTGAAGGAAATTGGAAAAGTACTGGGCGTCAGCGAATCCCGGGTCTGCCAGATACATGGACAGGCACTGATCCGGCTGCGCGCCAGACTGCAGGAATGGCGAGAGAAGACGGCGGCGGCCTGAGGCCACCCCGCATTGAGGGAACGCATGCAAAGCCAGATGGACATGGCAAGAGAGCGGGACGATGGATCCGCTTAGCGCGACGGGCCTGGTGCTCGCGCTGGTCGCCGTTGTCGGCGGCAGCATCCTAAAGGGCAGCGGTCTCGCTGCCCTGTGGAATGGTGCTGCTTTCGTCATCGTGGTCGTCGGCACTTTCGCCTCCAGCCTGATCCAGACGCCGCGACCGACCTTCGTGCGCGCGATGAAGATCTTCTCCTGGGTTTTCAAACCACCGGCCTCGGATCTCAAGGGTCTGATCGAAAAGGTCGTGGAGTGGAGCAACCTGGCCCGCAAGCAGGGTCTGCTGGCGCTGGAGCCGGCGCTGGAATCCGAGGCTGACCCGTTTGCCAAAAAGGCATTGCAGATGCTGGTCGATGGCACCGAGCCCGAGTCGATCCGCAAGATCATGGAGGTCGAGCTGGAGGCACGCGAGATCGCGGATACCCAGAGCGCGAAAGTGTTCGAGGGTCTCGGCATCTACGCGCCCACCCTGGGCATCATCGGCGCGGTCATGGGTCTGATGGCGGTGATGAAGAATCTGGCCGACCCGAGCAAGCTCGGCTCGGGCATCGCGGCTGCGTTTGTGGCGACGATCTACGGCATCGGTCTCGCCAACCTGCTGTTCCTGCCTGCCGCCAACAAGCTCAAGGAAGTGGTCAAGTCCCAGACCCAGGTGAAAGAGATCCTGCTCGAGGGTGTGATCGCCATCGCCGAGGGTGAGAACCCCCGCAACATCGAGGTCAAGCTCCAGGGCTACCTGAGCTGAGGGCACGGATATGTCGCGCAAACACCGTCACGAGGAGCATGCCAACCACGAAGCGTGGGCCATCCCCTACGGTGATCTGGTGACGCTGCTGCTGGCCTTCTTCGTGGTGATGTATTCCATGTCCTCGATCAACGAGGGCAAGTACCGGGTGCTTTCCGATTCTCTGCGTGCCGCATTTAGTGGCGCGCCGCGCTCGATGGAGCCAATCCAGATCGGTGACAAGACCGCCAAGAGCCTGCGTGAAGCGTCCAATACGGCGCTGACACCCGGCACGCTGATGTCGATACCCGGCAGGCCGGGAGACGAACTCCGCAAGGGCCCGCTGAGCGGGCGCGCTGTCGGGGACGACTTTCCCGCCGGGCTCAGCGAAGAGGGGATCAATGCGGCCCTGCGCGAGATGGCCGACGCCGTCGAGCAAGCCATGCGTCCGCTGATCAACGACGCACTGATCCGGGTCCAGCGCAGGCGTTCGTGGATCGAAGTCGAGATCAACACGGATATCCTGTTCCCCAGCGGCAGCGCGACTATCGCGCCGGCGGCAGTACCGGTGTTGGAAAAGATCGCCGATATCCTCGAGCCGTTCCCGAATCCGATCCGGGTCGAGGGCCATACCGATACGCAGCCGATCAGCACGCCCGAATTCCCGTCCAACTGGGAGCTCTCTGCAGCGCGTGCAGCCAGCGTGGTCCATCTCTATACCAGGCGCGGCCTGGACCCGACACGGATGGTCGTCACGGGCCTCGGTGAGTACCGTCCGGCCGCCGACAACCTGACTGCGTCCGGCCGCGGTCGCAATCGCCGTGTCGTATTGATCATCCTCGCCGGTCTCGATGCGGCGCCCGAGTACGAGCGCGATGCCCTGCTGGGCTTACCCCTCGGTGACAGCGCAGAGGTCCCAGACGGGGGGCCACAAGCGGCGACTGCTACAGCCGGCGAGGAGGGCGGGTCATGAGAGAGCTGCCCCCCATCGGCCCCACGTTTCCGGCGAGCCCGGTGCGCAAGCCGGAGCCTGAGAAGGAGCGCCAGCGGCAAGCGCCGCCGGCGCGGAAACAAAACACACGACGCGATCCGGGCGATCAGGACGACGCTCCGCGCATTGATGAGTACGCCTAGCAGGGAGGCTTTGGTATGGACAACATGATCACATTGGGATTTATCACGTCAGGACTGGCGGTGCTCGCCCTGTGGCGACTGCTGAGCGCGTTCCGTGAGCTGCGTAGCGAGGTACTTGGCCAGCGACGCCAGCTGCTCGAGATGGCCGACGTGGCCGCAGCGGCGGTCTCTGCTGCCGAGGAAGCGGCGCTGGTACTGCCAGAGTTCAGGCGTCTCGTTCAGCGGGTCGAACAGACCGAGAAACGGGCGCGCTCGCCGCGCTATGACGAAGCCGCGCGGCTGCTGCGTCACGGCGCGGCAGAGGTCCGGCTGACTTCGGTCTGCGGATTGTCCCGCGGCGAGGCGGAGTTGATGCGTAGCCTTTGCGCCCGGGATCGGGAAGACAACGAGTCTGTGATAACGAGTTAGCCATTACGATCGGCGGTCCTGTGCCGCCAGCCAGGAGAAACAAGCGAGAAGGATGTGACCATGAGCATGAATGAAGATCTGCGCCTCAAGATCAAGACTGCCGGCAATCTGCCCAGCTTGCCTGCGGTCGGCGCACAAATTGTAGAGCTCGCCCAGGATCCGGATATCGAGATCCGTCGCGTAGCCCATGCGGTCAGCACCGATCCGGCGCTGGCAGCGAAGGTAATGCGGATCGCGAATTCCGCGCTGTATGCGCAGCGGCGTCAGAGCACAAATCTGCGTCAGGCGATTATCGTGCTCGGGCTAAATGCCACCCTGACGCTGGCACTCAGCTTCTCGCTGGTCCACACGCTGAAGCAGAATCCGCCGGCCGGTCTGGATTTCAAGCGCTTCTGGCGCCGCTCCATCATGGCCGCCACCTGGGGCAAGCTGCTGGCCACCGAATGCCGGCGACGGGACGCAGAAGAGGTATTCCTCGCCTGTCTGTTACAGGACATCGGCGTCCTGGGGCTAGAGCAAGTTCAGCGCGGCATCTATGACTGCGTGGAGAATATACAGAACGACCATGAGTCGTTGTGGAATCATGAGATTGAGCGGCTCGGGTGCGACCATGCCACCGTCGGCGGCTGGATGCTCGCGGACTGGAACTTCCCGGACCACATCCAGGACGCCGTCAAACACAGCCACGATCCGGACCGGCGCGGCGCGGCGCCCGATCATGTGAGCTTCAATCGTGCGGTAGCCTTGTCCGGTGTCCTCGCCGACGCCTGGATCGAGGGCGCGTCTGGCCACGGTATCCGCCGCATCGGTGAGCAAACCCAGCAGCTGCTCGGGATCCCGGGCAACCGTCTTGGCGAGCTATTCGAGATCATCTCCGATCAGCTGCCGGTCACCGAGGACCTGTTTGAGATGCGTCTGTTTGACCCGGGCTTGTCGGGACAGATCCTGGAGCGAGCGCGGGAAGTTCTGATGGTGCGTAATCTGCAGGTGATTTCCGAAGTCGCGGAGCTGCGCCATACGGCCGAAGCGCTGGAGAATCAGAATCAGGAGCTACGCGAGGAAGGACGGCGTGATGCACTGACCGGTCTCTACAACCGTGCTCATCTCGAGGAGGCTCTGGCTAAGGAGTTCATGGACTCCGATACCTATGAATGGCCGGTCAGCGTCGTATTCCTCGATGTCGACTATTTCAAACAGGTCAACGATACCCATGGTCATCGTATCGGTGACATGATCCTGCGCGAAACCGCGGCCATCCTCTGTGCCAGCACCCGGGAATCCGACTCAGTGTCACGTTTTGGCGGAGACGAGTTCGTGGTGCTGCTGCCCGGCACAGATCAGGGCCGTGCCCTGGTCGTGTGCGAGCGGATCCGAGCGGCAATCGCAGAAAAGGTCCACATTGCCAACGAGGCCACGTTCAAGGTCACCTCCTCTATCGGGTTCGCTACGCGGGATTCCGCTTATCCCTATGAGGATGTCGAACGGCTGCTGGAGGCCGCGGATCAGGCGCTATATCTTGCCAAGTCCCGCGGCCGCAACCAGGTAGCCAGCCACGTCGACGCAGGCGAAGAGAAGCGGGCCTGACCCCGGGGTCGGGCCGTGTCACGGATGACCAAGCCTGATCCCGCTGATGGCGCTTACGCGCCCGTGAATACGCGGGTATGCCTGGTCATGAGCGACCGCGAATCCGCACTTCAACTTGCCGCGTCGCTGGCACCCGAGGGCATCTATTGTCTCGCCGCAGGGACCGTGACCGAAGCGGCGCGGCAGGGCGCGGCCGACGGCTATGATCTGATCCTGCTCGACGCCGACGTTTATGGTGCCGACACCGCGTCCGCATGCCGACGACTGACGGAGGTCTGGCCACGCTGCCCGCTGGTCGTGCTGGCGAATGAATCTCACCGGGCCGATGAATTCGAACAGGCCGGCGCCGCCCGCGTCCTCGTGCTTGCCGGATGGCAGCGGGATCAGATGCAGAGGATGCTGGCCATCCTGCTGGAAAATGTGATCGTCGGTTCCGACCTGGAGGCGTTCCGCGGCGTGCTCAGCGCGGTGCTGGAGAATATCGATGACGGCATCGTGCTGACAGATCGTGCCGGGCAGCACCTGTTGAGCAATCGCGCTGCCCGCCGCCTGCTGGAGGGGCAGCCGCTGGCAGCGCCCGAGGGCGATCAAACCGGCGTGGGACCCAAAGCGATCAGGGAGATCGCCCTGACCGACTCTGCCGGCGCGC
Organism: Gammaproteobacteria bacterium; assembly: GCA_049669065.1. Taxonomy (GTDB): domain Bacteria; phylum Pseudomonadota; class Gammaproteobacteria; order Steroidobacterales; family XN24; genus CAMYOC01. The sequence continues at coordinate 3,126 of JBATKC010000293.1, read as the reverse complement.
GTTTTGGCGGCATGCTGCATCTGCGGCCGGCGGAGAGCGGAGCGCAGGTGAGCAGGTTCGAGCCGGTGAAAGACACGCTTACCGGTCTGCTAGGCACCGAGGCTTTCAATCAGAGTCTGCAGCGCGTGCTGGCGCAGCGTCAGCGCGATGGCGGTCGCTGTGCCGTGCTGTTGCTTGATCTGGACCGCTTCCGCTCGGTCCGCGATACCCTCGGTAGCGGTTTCGCAGACCGGATGATCGCAAGCATGGCCAGCGCCCTGTCCCATGGCATGCGCCGGGGTGATCTGCTGGCACGCTTGATGCGGGACGAGTTTGCGATCCTGATCGACGATATCGCGGAAGACAGCGAGTTGATCCACGTGGCGCGCAAATTGCTGCGTCTGGTACGCAGATCGGCCCGGGACGAGTCGCGTTGGCCGGACCTGACGGCGAGCATCGGTATCGCAGTCTCTCCCGACCAGGGCAAGACCGCCGAGGCCCTACTCGAAGCCGCCTACCACGCGCTGTGTCAGGCAAAAGCCCAGGGTGGTAATAACTACAGCTTCTGCTCCGAGGGTGTCCAGCAGAAAGTGACCCGCTACCTGGATCTGCATCTGGCGCTGCAGGGTGCATTAGCTCGCCACGAATTCAGCCTCGATTTTCAGCCGATCATCGAGCTGGGCCGGCGTCGCGTAAGCGGGTTTGAGGCGCTGTTGCGCTGGCGGTCGCCGGCCATGGGAGACGTGCCGCCGACCGAATTCGTGCCGATCATGGAGCGGACCGGGATGATCCAGTCGGTCGGAGAATGGGTCCTGGAGACCGCGTGCGGAGAGATCCGCGCTTTGCAGCAGCGATTCGCACGCCCCGATCTTTCGGTATCGGTCAATCTTTCCGTGCGTCAGATCCAGGACGATAGCCTGGTCGGTATCGCCCGGCGCGTGCTGGACCGGGCCGGGCTGGATGGCTCGTGCCTGGTGCTCGAGGTGACCGAGTCGCTGCTGATGACCGAACCCGAGCGGGCCGCCGACACTCTGCGCCGCTTGTCGATGCTCGGTGCACAAATCGCCATCGATGATTTTGGCACCGGCTATTCCTCTCTCAGCTATATCAAGACGCTGCCGGTAACGGGCCTGAAAATAGACCGCGTGTTCCTGAATGGTATCCCCGACCAGCCGCGGGATGTGAGCATCATCCACGGCACGCTGGCGCTGGCCCACAGCCTCGGTCTGTTGGTTACCGCCGAGGGCGTCGAAACCGATGCGCAGCTGGAGATGCTAGAAGAACTGCGCTGCGACCTGGCCCAGGGCTATCTGCTTGGGCGTCCGGGACCGGCCACGGACGCAGCACGTCGGCTGGAAACGGATCCGCGCTGACGCTAAGGATCAGTTGAGTCCGTATTTCCTCATTTTCTCGACCAGGGTCGTGCGCCGCACGTTGAGACGCCGGGCGGCTTGTGCGATCACGCCCTCGGTTTCATGTAGTGCGCGTCGGATCAGCGACAGCTCGATATTGGCCAGATATTCCTTGAGCGTTACGTCCTCGCCGGGCAGGCCAAAGTCCTGCGGCAGCGGGCCGGCCTCGCGCGCCTCGTGGATCTGTTGCCGGTCCGATTCCCGCACCGGTGCGTCAGCGGTATAGCGCGCCGGCAGATCGCTGATATCCACCTCGCTGCCGGGATAGAGCACGCACAGGCGCTCGAGCAGGTTGGACAGCTCGCGGATATTCCCCGGCCAGCTGTGGTGGCGCAGGATGCGGAACGCGGCGGGTGTCACCGTAACCGGATCGAGCCCGGCCCCGGCGCAACGGCGGATGATGTTGCCGGTCAGCAATTCGAGATCTTCCACACGCTCGCGCAGCGGCGGCATCTCGATCGGAAACACATTGAGCCGGTAATAAAGATCGGCGCGGAAACGACCTTCCTCGATCGCTTCCTCCAGGTCGCGGTGGGTCGCCGCGACGATGCGCACGTCGCACTGGCGGCTCTTATTGCTCCCGACCCGTTCAAAGGTCCGCTCCTGCAGCACACGCAGCAGCTTGACCTGCATCGGCAGACTCATATCGCCGATCTCGTCAAGAAACAGGGTGCCGCCCTCGGCTACTTCAAAGCGTCCGGCCCGTGCCGCAATGGCGCCGGTAAACGAGCCTTTCTCATGGCCGAACAGCTCGCTTTCGAGCAGATCGGGTGGGATCGCGCCACAGTTCACCGGCACAAACGGTTTGTCCCGACGCGGCGAGAGATCATGGATATAACGCGCCGCCCATTCCTTGCCGGTACCGGATTCGCCGGTGATCAGGACGTTGGTCGTGAATGCGGCCACCTGCTCGATCAGGCGCCGGATGCCGACCATGCGCGGTGTATTACCCGTGGGGGTGTGGTCTGATACCGGCGTGTCCGCCGGGGCTTCGGTAGTCTGGATCGCCGCGGCGGCGTCCTTTGCCGTGCGGCACTCCGTTGCCGTCATTGTCAGATCGTGGCCTTTACAGGCCGGTTCTTCCCTGAAATTTTCCGTCACTGAGAGACTCCTTCCTCAGTCAGCTTCCTTGTTTTGTCAAAGCCTCTAACCGGCTTCAACACGTTCCACTCCTTTAGCGTCTCCGGCGTCAACGTTCCGTCTGTCCTGATTGAAACGCACGCCTCGCCAATCGTCTGATACGAGATTGGCTCAATTCACGCTATATGTCAAAAACCTGCCATAAATAGTTTGAACCAGTTCAAATTTTTTGCGCATGAACGTCCGGGAAACAGCTTCAAGAGAGCGTCAAATAGCTGACCCGACAGGTGCTGCGCGCCGCGCGCGTTCTCGATCGAATAATTGGCCTCTCGTTCGGACCGACAGAAACCCGACAGCGTTGCTGCTCAATAGACCTTTTCTGGGCGAATGAGTATCATTGCGCCCCTTTTCCGGGTACGCGCCCGTAGCTCAGCTGGATAGAGTACTGCCCTCCGAAGGCAGGGGTCACAGGTTCGAATCCTGTCGGGCGCGCCAAATCATAAAAGGGTCCCATCGGGACCCTATTATGATTTGAAGCACCCGCCTACGGAGGCGGACCTTCGTTCGACAAAACGCGTCAGCGTTTTGGGCGGCGCAGCGAAGCGGAGCCGGGTCGAAGACCCGAAGATCGCCTCAGGGCGATCTGAGCCCATCC
>JBATKC010000292.1:0-4753 GCA_049669065.1 Gammaproteobacteria bacterium | reverse complement strand
GAGCGAGGCCATGCGTACGCTGCGCTCGGTGATCAGTCAGCTGGACATCCGCCGGGCCCAGGTTCTGGTCGAGGCCATCGTTGCTGAAGTGTCTTATAACCGCGCCGCGGAGCTGGGTGTGAGCTGGGTCATCGACGGCAGCCGTGACGGCAATATCGTCGGTCTGACCAATTTCACCAGCGCGCTCAATGTGGCGGATGTCGGCGGCGCGGTCATCGGCGGGGACGATAGCCAGATCGGCCAGGTGCTGGCGGCGATCCCCGACGGGCTGTCCACCGCGGTCGGCGATTTTTCCGGCGGCACGCGCTGGGCCGCGATCCTCCGGGCCCTGCTCGGCGATGCCACCACCAACGTGCTCGCGAACTCCTCGCTGATGACCCTGGACAACGAAGAAGCGGAGATCACCGTGGGTCAGCAGGTGCCGTTTGTGACCGGCCAGTTCACCAACACCGGCGCCGCCCAGGGCTCGGTCAATCCATTTCAGACCATCCAGCGTGAAGACGTCGGTCTGAAGCTGAAGGTCACCCCCCAGATCAACGAGGGGGATGCGCTGATCCTCGATATCCAGCTCGAGAATTCCAACCTCAGCCGCGCCAATACCGGCGCCGTGGACCTGGTCACCAACGAGCGCACGATCACGCAAAAAGTGCTGATCGAAGACGGCCAGCTGCTGGTCCTCGGCGGTCTGGTCGATGACCAGATTCTCGAAGTCGACGAGAAGGTGCCGTTGCTGGGCGATATCCCAGGGCTCGGCAATCTGTTCCGCTCCCGCAGCTCGACGGTGACCAAGCGCACGCTGATGGTGTTTATCCGTCCGGTGATTATCCGCGACCGCGAGCGGGCCACCATCGAGACCAATGCCAAGTACCGCACCATGCGGCAGATACAGCTGGGCGAGAGCGAGGATGGCAGCGTCTTGATGATGCGCGACGAGATGCGTCCGACCATCCCCGAATTGCCGGCAGACCCGGATCGGGCGCCGATCTCGGTAGACGAGGAAGTCATCCTGGGCGGACCCGAGGATCAGAAAAATGACGAGTCCGCGGACGAGCGCTGAGGCATGGCCGCAGAAGCCCCGACGGTGACCGAGCCGCAGACCGAGACGCAACAGCGGCGTTTGCCGTTTTCGTTCGCCAAACGCAATGGCGTGCTGGTGCTGGATATCGAGGCCGAGCAGCCGACCGCGGTCTGCCGCGAGGACGTGCGGCCTGCCAGTATCGCCGAAGTCCGGCGTTACCTCGGCCGCAAGATCAAATGGCGCAAAGTCGCTGTCGAAGAATTCGACCAGCTGCTGCAGGAGTCCTATGAGAGCGGCTCGAACAGCGCGATGGAGATGGTCGAAGGCCTGGAAGGCGAGGACGATCTGTTCCGCGTGGCGCAGGAACTGCCGGAACCCTCCGATCTGCTGGAGAGCGATGACGATGCGCCGATCATCCGCCTGATCAATGCGGTGCTCGGCCAGGCGGTCAAGGAGAATGCCTCCGATATCCACATCGAGCCATTCGAGAACCGGCTGGTAGTGCGCTTCCGCATCGATGGCGTGTTGCATGAAGTGCTGCAGTCCAGACGCGCGGTGGCACCGCTGGTGGTGTCGCGGATCAAGGTCATGTCGCGGCTGGACATCGCCGAGAAACGCCTCCCCCAGGACGGCCGCATATCGCTCAAGGTCGCCGGACGCGCGGTCGACGTGCGCGTCTCCACCATCCCCTCTGGCCACGGCGAACGCGTGGTCATGCGACTGCTGGACAAACAGGCGGGCCGCCTGAATCTTGACAGTCTGGGCATGGCGCCACAGACCGAGCGCGTGGTCGACGAACTGATCCGTCGCCCCCACGGCATCCTGCTGGTCACCGGCCCGACCGGTTCGGGCAAGACCACATCGTTGTACGCGGCTCTTGCGCGGATCAATGATCGCAGCCGCAACATCATGACCGTCGAGGATCCGATCGAGTACTACATCGACGGAATCGGCCAGACCCAGGTCAATACCAAGGTCGACATGACGTTTGCGCGCGGGCTGCGGGCTATCCTGCGTCAGGACCCCGATGTGGTCATGGTCGGCGAAATCCGCGACCTGGAGACGGCGGAGATCGCGGTCCAGGCCAGTCTCACCGGCCACCTGGTGTTATCCACGCTGCACACCAATACCGCCGTCGGTGCGGTGGCGCGTCTGCGCGACATGGGAGTGGAACCCTTCCTGCTCTCCTCCAGTATCCTCGGCGTGATGGCTCAGCGGCTGGTCCGCGTGCTGTGCCCGGGATGCAAGGTCCAGGTAACGCCGAGTGAATCCGAACGACGCCTGCTCAACCTGCCGCACGAGATCCAGACGGAGATCTATCACGCCCGCGGCTGTGACGACTGCAGCGGGACCGGGTATCGCGGCCGCACCGGCATCTACGAAATGGTCGTCATCGATGACGACATGCGCGGCATGATCCACGAAGGCGCCGGCGAGCAGGCGCTCGAACATCATGCCCGCCTGACCAGCCCGAGCATCCGTGACGACGGCGTGCGCAAGGTGCTGGAAGGCGCCACCACCCTCGAGGAAGTGGTCCGGGTCACCCAGGAAGCCTGATGGGCGCATTCGAATACACGGCCGTCGACAAAAGCGGCCGGCAGAGTCGCGGGGTGCTCGAGGGTGACACCGCGCGCGCGGTCCGGCAGACGCTTCGGGAACGCGGTCTGTTGCCGGTGGCGGTGGCCGAAGTCTCGGAGAAAACGCCCAGCGGGCGGCGCAGCCTGTCATTCCGACGTGGCGTGAGCCCGATGGACCTGGCGCTGGTGACGCGCCAGCTGGCGACACTGGTGCGCTCCAGCATGCCGCTCGAAGAGTCCCTGCTCGCGGTCAGTCAGCAGTCGGAAAAGCCGCGTCTGAAGAGCATCCTGCTCGGTGTGCGCTCCAGGGTGATGGAAGGCCATTCGCTGGCCGACGGCCTGGGTGAATTCCCGCAGGCGTTTCCGGAACTGTACCGGGCCACGGTGGCAGCCGGCGAGCAGTCCGGATTCCTCGATTCGATCCTCGAGCGCCTCGCCGACTATGCCGAGAGCCGGCAGCAACTGCGCCAGCGGATCAGCCACGCGATGATCTATCCGATCATCCTTACGGTGATGGCGCTACTGATCGTCTCGGGCCTGCTGGTGTATGTGGTGCCCCAGGTGGTCGGCGTGTTCGAGAGTTCCGGCCAGGAGCTGCCCGGCCTCACCACGGGTCTGATCGCGCTCAGTGATTTCCTGCGCGCCAACGGGATCTGGGTGCTGATCCTGGTCATCGCCCTCACCCTTGCAGCGCGTCAGCTGCTGCGGCGGCCTGGACCGCGGCGTCGCTACGATCGGATGTTGTTGCGCCTGCCAATCATCGGCCGGCTGGTGCGTGGCATCAATACGGCCCGGTTTACACGCACGCTGAGCATACTCGCGGCCAGCGGCGTCCCGGTATTGGAGGCGCTGCGCATTGCCGCCGAAGTGATCAACAACATCCCCATGCGCGAGGCGGTGGAAGAGACCGCCGTGCGCGTGCGCGAAGGTGCGCCCATCGGCGCCTCGCTGGGCGCCACCCGCCTGTTCCCGCCGATGACGATGCACCTGATCTCAAGCGGCGAAGCCAGCGGTGAGCTGGAAAACATGCTCGAACGCGCGGCGGTCAACCAGGAACAGGAAGTGGATTCACTCATCGCCACCCTGCTCAGCATCATGGAACCGGCCATGATCCTGCTGATGGGCGCCATCGTGCTGGTCATCGTGCTAGCCATCCTGATGCCCATCTTCGAGCTGAATCAGCTGATCCAATAGGGCCGCAGACGACGCTGTACGCGGTCGCTTCAAACCGGCAACGGTTGCGGCGGGCTCGCTTTCAGGATATATAGCGCGCAACCAGCATCACGTTTAGCTTCTCAGACAGTCAGACAAAATTCGGTGCAGCTATGGCTAAGGGCCGCAAGAAAGCAGAACCGGTCGACGAAACGGAAGAAGACACCGAGCAGGAGGACGCCGGTGACGGCTTCGATGCCGATCTGGATGACGACGACGACGATGGCGGAGATTCCGACGAACTGGTGGCGGTGGATCTGATGCTGAAGTCCGGGGCTACACCGACCCAGAGCGCGCGACGCCGGGTCGAGGATTATCTGGAGATGAAGCGCGCCGCGCGCGAACTCAGTGAAATCGAGGATTTCGACCTCGACTGAGCCTCAGGCGCGGGGCCGGCCCGTGCGGACTTCAGTGAAAGTCCCGAGAACGCACCATCAGTTGCCCCAGCAGCGCGCTGCGATCCCTTAGCCGCTCCGCCACCAGATGCAGCACATCCCCCTCTCTTTGCACGCGACCGGTGACTTCCATCAGTCTCGAGCCGAGCAGCGCGCGTCGCTGACCTGCGGCGACATCCTTCCAGACGATGATATTGGCGTGGCCGGTCTCGTCTTCCAGGGTGACGAATGTCACTCCGCGTGCACTGCCGGGGCGCTGCCGGTTAATCACCAGACCGGCGTAACGCGCACGGCTGCCGTGATGCAGCTGCCACAGGTCTTGCGCCGCATGGATATGCTCGCCTCGAAGCCGCGCCCTTAACAGACTCATCGGATGGCGCTCCAGGCTGAGCCGCATGCTGCGATAATCCGCGACGATATCCTGGCCCTCGCTGGGCTGACGCAGCAGCGGCACGCCCTCGGCCAGCATGCTGTCGTTGAACAAGGGCGACGGCTCTTCCACTCCCGCCACCGCCCAGCGCGCCCGATGCCGGTGCCCGGCAAGTCCACGC
>JBATKC010000291.1:0-7880 GCA_049669065.1 Gammaproteobacteria bacterium | reverse complement strand
CGATGGGGCAGGAGACCGGCCAGCGCGGCGCCGGCCGCATTGGCGCCTTCGGTGATATAGCCGAGTCTGGCGCCGGTGTGCCTGGCGATCGCAGCTGCCAACAGACGCAGGCGGCCGAATTCCGCATGCCTGCCGCTGAGTTGTCCAAGCAGCATGTAAGGACGCGTCGCTCCCTCGAACAACGCCGCGAGTTCGCGCGACCCGGGCTCGATTACCGCTGATCGCAGCAGGCTCTCAAGACCGGAGCCTGCTGGCGCCTCGACCCCAAGCGCCGCCGCGATACCGGCCAACGCCCCGACCATCTCCGATGGCTTGACCTGGCTGGCGGCAGCGACAGGGAACAGCGCATCAGATGCGGCGGTGTGCAGCAATCCGACACGCGCCCCGGCCAGTGCAGCCTTGCGCACACGATGACCCAGCATCGGAGCCTCGCGGCGGATATCCGCACCGATCAGCAGCATGCTATCGGCGGATTCGATGTCCGCCAGCGTACCGCCAAGCGACGGATAGAGCGGATCGTAATCCTGGTCGGAAAAATCGGTGCGACGCAGACGATGGTCGAGATTGGCACTGCCGAATCCCTGACCCAGACGGGTCAGCAGGCTGGCCTCTTCGACGGTGCTCGACGGGCTGCCCAGCAGGCCCAGATTGGCGCCACCGTTGTCACCGATTGCATTGCGGATGCCGTCAATCACGGCCTGCAATGCCGTGGCCCAGTCCACCTTGCGCCAGCTCTCGCCGTCGCGGATCTCCGGCGCCAGCAGACGATCCTCGGCGTACACGCCCTCGCAGCTGAAGCGATCCCGGTCAGCGATCCAGGTCTCGTTGATCTCGTCGTTGGGTCGCGGCACCACGCGCATCAGACGACCACGCCGGACATGCGCATAGAGGTTGGAGCCGACGCAATCATGCGGCGAGATCGTGGCCTGTTGGCTCATCTCCCAGGACCTTGCCCGGTAACGGAACGGCTTGCTGTTGAGTGCGCCTACCGGACACAGATCGATGACGTTGCCGGACAGCTCGTGATCCAGACCCTCGGCGACAAACGTCGCCACCTCGGTATGCTCGCCGCGACCGACCGTGCCCAGCTCCTGGATACCGGCGATCTCCTGACCGAAGCGCACACAGCGTGTGCAGAAGATACAGCGCGTCATATCGGTCGAAACCAGAGGACCGATGTCATGGTCCTTGATAACGCGTTTGCGTTCCGTGTAGCGCGAGGCATCACGGCCGAAACCCATCGCCAGGTCCTGCAGCTCGCACTCGCCCCCCTGGTCGCAGATAGGGCAATCCAGCGGGTGATTGATCAGCAGAAACTCCATCGTCGCCTTCTGCGCGTCCCGCGCCCGCTGCGAGCGGGTGAAGATCTTCATGCCCTCGGCCACCGGCGTGGCGCAGGCCGGCAACGGCTTGGGCGCCTTCTCCACTTCGACCAGGCACATGCGACAGTTGGCCGCGATACTGAGCTTCTCGTGATAACAGAAGCGCGGCACATAGCTGCCGAGCGCATCCGTGACCTCGATGATCATCTGACCCTTGCGGGCCGTCCCCGGCACGCCGTCGATCTCTATGTTGACGGTGTCGTCACTCATCTCGATTCTGTGTTCCTGATGTACGGCATGACGCTCAGGCCGCCGCGGCGTCGCCGGCATCGACCAGGCTGCGCCCCCCGTGGTCGATCATGTACTGGAACTCGTGACGGAAGTGGGCGATGAAACTCTGCACCGGCCAGGCGGCCGCATCACCAAAGGCGCAGATGGTATGGCCCTCGATGTTGCGAGACACGCTGTCCAGCATGTCCAGGTCTTCCGAGCGCCCGCGGCCGTCGAGGATCCGCTTTACCACGCGGTTCATCCAGCCGGTCCCCTCCCGACAAGGCGTGCACTGACCGCAGGATTCCGCGTAGTAGAACCGCGTCACCCGTTCCAGCACCTTGACCATGCAGGTGGTCTCGTCCATCACCATGACCGCGCCGGAACCGAACATCGAGCCGGAATCGCGCAGACCGTCAAAATCCATGTTGGTCTCGAGCATGATCTCGGCCGGGAGCACGCGGGCGGAAGAGCCACCCGGGATCACGGCTTTGAGCGCACGCCCTTTCCAGACGCCACCGGCCAGTTCCAGCAGTTCTTTGAACGGGATACCAAGACCGACCTCGTAGTTGCCGGGCCGCTCGATGTGACCGGATACCGAGAAGATAGCGGTACCCCCCGATCCCTCGACGCCAAGCGCGGCAAACGCGTCCGCCCCATTGCGGATGATCCAGGGCACGGAAGCGAAGGTCTGCGTGTTGTTGATCGTGGTCGGCTTGCCATAAAGACCGAAATTGGCCGGGAACGGAGGCTTGAACCGGGGCTTGCCCTGTTTGCCCTCGAGCGACTCCAGCAGCGCAGTCTCCTCGCCGCAGATATAGGCACCTGCGCCGACAAAGGTGTAGAGATCGAAGTCGACGCCGGTGCCCCGGATGTCGCTACCCAGCCAGCCGGCTTCGTAGGCCTCACGCACGGCGGCTTCGAAACGCGGCACCGGCTCGTCGATAAATTCGCCGCGGATGTAGTTGTAGCCGACCGTCGCCCCCATCGCGTAGCCGCCGATAGCCATGCCCTCGATGACCGCATGCGGGTTGTAGCGCAGGATGTCCCGGTCATGGCAGGTGCCCGGCTCGCTCTCGTCGGAATTGCACACGACATACTTCTGGCCCGGCGCCCCACGCGGCATAAAGCTCCACTTCAGCCCGGTCGGGAACCCCGCGCCGCCACGTCCACGCAAACCCGAGGCCTTGACCAGATCGATGACCGCAGCGGGATCCATGCGCTCCTCGAGGATGCGGCGCCAGGCCTGGTACCCGCCGGTCTCGATGTAGCGCTCCAGGGTCCAGGGCTGGTCGGTACCCAAAGTCGCATAGCATGTCTGATTCTGTTGCATCGGTCCGCCTATTCCAGCTCGTCCAGAATCCGATCCACATCGTCGGTGGTGAGATTCTCGTGATAGCGATGATCCACCATCATCATCGGCGCACCGCAGCAGGCGGCCAGGCATTCCTCTTCCCGCTTGAGGAAGATGCGCCCGTCCGCAGTGCTGTCGCCGGTGCTGATCCCGAGTTTGCCTTCGATATGTGCGACCAGATCTTCAGCACCACGCAGCATGCACGAGACATTGGTGCACACCGAAACGTGATGGCGGCCGACGGGCCTGGTCTCAAACATCGAATAAAATGTCGCCACCTCGTAGGCCTGGATCGGCGGCAGATCCAGATAGGCCGCGACTCCCTCGATCAGCGCCGGGGTCAGATAGCCATCGTTCTCGTGCTGGGCTGCGCGCAGCCCGGCGATGATGGCCGAGCGCTGGCGCCCCTCGGGGAAGCGACCGATCCAGTGATCGAGCTCCTCGCGCACATGGGCGGACAGCGCGGCCGGGGACCGGGTCCTGGTGTCCATCAACGGTCCACCTCGCCGAAGACGATGTCCTGGGTACCGATCACCGCCACCACGTCGGCCAGCATATGGCCGCGGACCATCTCGTCCATGGCCGAAATATGGACAAAACCGGCGGCACGGATCTTCACCCGATAGGGTTTGTTGGCGCCATCCGAGACCAGATAGACCCCGAACTCGCCCTTGGGATGCTCTACCGCCGCATAGGCTTCCCCGGCCGGCACGCAGTAGCCTTCGGTGAACAATTTGAAGTGATGGATCAGGGACTCCATGTCGTCCTTCATATCGAAACGGCTCGGCGGCACGATCTTGTGATCATCGATCATCACCGGGCCGGGATTTTCGCGCAGCCATTTGACGCACTGGCGGATGATGCGGTTGGACTGACGCAGCTCTTCGACCCGCACCAGATAACGGTCATAGCAATCGCCGTTGACGCCAACCGGGATATCGAACTCCATCTGCTCATAGACTTCATAAGGCTGTTTTCTACGCAGATCCCACTCGACCCCGGAGCCGCGCAGCATCGGCCCGCTGAAGCCGAGCGCCATGGCACGCTCTGGCGTCACCACCCCTATGTTGACAGTGCGTTGCTTCCAGATGCGGTTATCCGTCAACAGCGTCTCGTATTCATCGACACAGGCCGGAAAGCGATCGGTGAAGTCCTCGATAAAATCGAGCAGCGAGCCCTGCCGACGGGCGTTGAGCCGGCTCATGTCTTTCTTGCTGCGGAAACGCGACGGCTGGTATTTGGGCATTTCATCCGGCAGGTCCCGATAGACACCGCCGGGTCGATAGTAAGTGGCGTGCATGCGGGTACCCGAGACCGCTTCGTAGCAATCCATCAGGTCCTCACGCTCACGGAAGCAGTACAGGAACATGGTCATCGCGCCGATGTCCAGGCCATGGGCGCCGAGCCACATCAGGTGGTTGAGGATGCGCGTGATCTCATCGAACATCACGCGTATGTAACGCGCACGGAGCGGCACTTCGATGCCGAGCATCTTCTCGATCGCCATCACATAAGCGTGCTCATTACACATCATCGACACGTAGTCGAGACGATCCATGTAGCCGATAGACTGGTTATAGGGCTTGCTCTCGGCAAGCTTCTCGGTGCCCCGATGCAGCAGACCGACGTGGGGATCCGCTTTGGTGATCACCTCGCCGTCCATCTCCAGGACCAGTCGCAACACACCGTGGGCGGCGGGATGCTGGGGCCCGAAGTTGAGCGTAAAGTTTTGTATCTCAGCCATGACCAGCGGCCTCATCCTGCTCGACCGGGGCTGTTGCCTGGCGGGTGTCGTCGCGGATTACCCGGGCCACCAGCGTACGCGGCTCGATCGATACCGGCTGGTACACCACGCGGCTCTTCTCCGGGTCGTAGCGCACCTCCACGTTACCGATCAGCGGGAAATCCTTGCGGAAGGGATGACCGATAAAGCCGTAATCCGTCAGCAGGCGCCGCAGATCGGGATGGCCCAGAAAGAGGATGCCGAACAGGTCGAAGGCCTCGCGCTCGAACCAGTTCGCCGACGGCCAGATATCGACCACCGAATCCAGCATCGGCGGCTCCTGGTCCGAAGCGAAGGTGCGCAGGCGCAGGCGGACATTGTGACTGATCGAGAGCAGATGATAGACGACGCCAAAACGTCGCGCGGCAAGATGCGCCTCCGCGACGTCGACGCCACGGACGACGCCGCGGCTAAAACCCGAATCGGTCGCCGACTCGGTCTTCCACTCGTCGTTCCCGTAGTGCAGATAGTCAACGGCGCATAGATCCATCAGCATCTCGAAACGCAGCCCATCGCGATCCCGAAGCTGGCGGCAGACCTCGATCAGATGTTCCCGTCCGACCTCGATAGTCAGCTCGCCGCAGTCACTCGGGATCACTTCGATGTGATCAGCAAGTGCTTCCTGCAGGCGAGCCCTCAAGGCTTCCAGACGTGGTGACATCTTTCTGTCTCAGCGTGCGATGGTGTGGGTACGACGGATCTTCTTTTGCAGCTGGATGATCCCGTACAAAAGCGCTTCGGCGGTAGGCGGGCATCCAGGCACATATACGTCCACAGGCACGATGCGATCGCAGCCGCGGACGACGGAATAGGAGTAATGATAGTAGCCCCCGCCATTCGCACAGGAGCCCATCGAAATGACCCAGCGTGGCTCGGCCATCTGGTCGTAGACCTTGCGCAGCGCGGGCGCCATCTTGTTGACCAGGGTCCCGGCTACGATCATCACGTCTGACTGGCGCGGGCTGGGCCGGAAGATGATACCGAAACGATCCAGATCGTAGCGTGCGGCGCCCGCCTGCATCATCTCCACGGCACAGCAGGCCAGCCCGAAGGTCATCGGCCACATCGAGCCGGTGCGGGCCCAGTTGACCAGTTTGTCGACCTGGGTGGTGACGATACCCGGGCTACCGGTCTTGCCGGCTGCAGGGGCAGGCGCGAGAGACTCGCTGTCGGCCGCGGTCAATCCCACTCCAGGGCTCCTTTCTTCCACTCAAAGATAAAGCCCACGACCAGGATGCCGAGGAACACCGCCATGGACAGGAGACCAAACAGTCCGATCGTGTCGAGTGACACCGCCCAGGGGAAGAGGAAGGCGATCTCGAGATCAAAGATGATGAACAGGATCGCCACCAGGTAATAGCGCACATCGAACTTGATACGGGAGTCCTCGAAAGCCTCGAATCCGCATTCATAAGCGGAGAGCTTTTCCGCATCCGGACTGCGCGGGCCGAAGATAAAACCCAGCGAAACGAGTAGTACGCCGAGGACGGTCGCGACCGCGAGAAATATCAGGATCGGTAGATAGTTCTCAAGCATCGACGGTCCCCAAACGTGCCTCCGACTCTGTCCTGCAGCCCCGGGGTCGGGACCAGAAACGACTCAATGCGTCTATTCTACCAGTACCCGTGACCGGTTAGGCTGTTGCAATCGGTCCAGGTTTCTGGACCAAACTGGTGCGGATGGCCGGACTCGAACCGGCACGGCTTGCGCCACTGCCCCCTCAAGACAGCGTGTCTACCAATTCCACCACATCCGCATGAATCGTCAGCCTGCAGGCCGCCGCTCTGGTATCAATCAGAGCCGGGCTCGGGCGCCGGTGCGGCGTCATCGCCGAGGACTTCCTGGTCCGGTAGCGCCGGCAGATCCAGATCCCCGTCAGGCAACAGCAGACCCGGGATCTCCTCTGCGGGTTCCTCGATCGCAGGCGCGGACTCGAGCACGCTGACCGGCCCTTCGCGCTGACCCGACAGATAGGCAAGACCGAGGCTGGTAAAGAAAAACAGGGTGGCCAATACGGCCGTGGTACGGCTCAAAAAGGACGCGGAACCCTGAGCGCCGAACACCGTGCCGGAGGCACCGGCGCCAAACGCCGCACCGGCCTCTGCACCCTTACCCCGCTGCAACAGCACCAGGAGGATAAGCCCGGCCGCCAGCAGCACGTGGATAATCGTAACAACAGTTTGCAACATCATGTTTGGATCGACCTAATTGCCGCCCGCCCGGCAGATCCCGGCGAAGTCCTGCGCATCGAGCGAGGCTCCTCCGACCAGACCGCCGTCAACGTCCGGCATGGAAAACAGATCCCCGGCGTTCGACGACTTGACGCTGCCGCCGTAGAGGACCCGGACAGAATCGGCAATTATACCATTATTCTCGGCGACGAGACCACGCACGAACGCGTGCACCGCCTGAGCCTGGTCGGGGCTGGCGGTACGTCCGGTACCGATGGCCCAGACCGGTTCGTAGGCGATG
The DNA here is from genome assembly GCA_049669065.1 of Gammaproteobacteria bacterium. Taxonomy (GTDB): domain Bacteria; phylum Pseudomonadota; class Gammaproteobacteria; order Steroidobacterales; family XN24; genus CAMYOC01. Next base: position 679 of record JBATKC010000291.1, on the reverse strand, counting down.
ACCGCCGACGCGAGGCTGTCGACGCCGGCCAGATCCAGCACGGCCTGCAGCTGTGCCTCGATGACCCGTTCGGTGGTCCCGGCTTCGCGTTCCTCGAGGCTCTCGCCGACACACAGGACCGGCTTCAACCCGGCCCGCTGGGCGGCCACGTATTTCTTTGCCACCGTGTCGCTGTCCTCGCCAAACAGGCTGCGCCGTTCGGAATGGCCCACCAGCACATATTCACAACCCTGGTCGGCAAGCATCGGGCCGGCGACCTCACCGGTGAACGCGCCGGCATCTTCTATCGCCAGGTTCTGCGCACCCAGCCGAATCCCGGAGCCGGCGATCAAGTCAGCGGCCTGCTGGAGATAGGGGAACCCGGGACAGACGAGCACCTCACAGGGCGGGCTGTCATGCAGCGCGGCGCGCAGATCCCGCAACAGACTCTCGGTCTGCGCCCGGGATCCGTTCATCTTCCAGTTTCCGGCGACCAGTTTGGTTCTCATTGTCATCGACCCTTGCAAAGCGGGCGCAAGGTTAGCGGCGCCCCGACGCTAAATCAACGCAACACGGGCGCGGCGCTAACCGCCGCCGCGATCTCTTCCGCGGCGTGGCGGACTTCACCCTCATCCTCGCCCTCGACCATCACCCGCACTACCGGTTCGGTGCCCGATGCCCTGAGCACCACGCGCCCGCG
>JBATKC010000290.1:0-4757 GCA_049669065.1 Gammaproteobacteria bacterium | reverse complement strand
GTACAGCGCCATATGCGGCAGCGATGCCGATCGCCGGCGCGCCGCGCACGACCATATCGCGGATCGCCACGGCGACCTCTTCTGCGTGACGCAGCGTCAGGTAGCGCTCCTCCGCGGGGAGCCGCCGCTGGTCCAGCAGCACGCATGCCTCGTCACACCAGTCGGCCGCGACGACCGGCTGCCAGACGTGCTCAGTCCCCGATGTGTCCATCCCTCGACCCCGTCCTCATATTATTTGCCGGTCACCGCCGGAGACGCGTGCGGTCCGGCTCGCATACAATGCGCGCAGCCCCCTAAAGATGCACTGCAGGCTGCTACCAAGCATGGAGAAAGTCGATACCCTGATCAACGCCCGCTGGGTCATCCCGGTGACGCCGGACTGCGCGCCACACCGGGATCACAGCATCGCCATCCATCATGGGCGGATCGTGGCGCTGCTGCCCGCCGCGGAGGCGGCGCTCCGTTACGAGGCCAGAGAGACCCTCGAGCGGCCGGATCACGCTCTGCTGCCGGGTTTCGTCAACAGCCACACGCACAGCCCGATGAGCCTGCTGCGTGGACTGGCCGACGACCTGCCGCTGATGGAGTGGTTGAAGCAGCACATCTGGCCGGTCGAGCAACGCTGGGTCGGGCCCGAATTCGTCGCCGACGGCAGCGAGCTTGCGATCGCAGAGATGCTGCGCGGGGGCACCACCTGTTTCAACGATATGTATTTCTTCCCCGACGTGACCGCGCGCACCGCGGCGCGGCTCGGGATGCGCGCAGCGATCGGCCTGATCGTGCTCGATACGCCCAGCGCCTGGGCCGAGACGCCTGCGGAGTATCTGCATAAGGGACTCGCGCTCAGCGACGATTACCGTGACCATCCGTTGATCAGCACCGCGTTTGCCCCGCACGCACCCTACACAGTCGGCGACGAAACCCTGATCAAGGTCCGCCAGCTCTCTGACGAACTGGAACTGCCGATCCACACGCATCTGCATGAGACAGCCGATGAGGTCAGCGCCAGTGAGGCGGCCTTTGGCGCGCGGCCGCTGGCGCGTTTCGAGCGGCTCGGTCTGCTTTCACCGCTGTTGCAGGCGGTACACATGACCCAGTTGAACGACGCGGACATCGATCTGGTCGGGCGCACCGGCATCAGCGTGATCCATGCGCCGGAGTCCAACATGAAGCTGGCCAGCGGCACCTGTCCGGTGGCGCGCCTGACCGAGGCCGGCATCAATGTGGCGCTGGGGACGGACGGCGCCGCCAGCAACAACGATCTGGACATGCTCGGAGAAATGCGCAGCGCCAGTCTGCTGGCGAAACATGTCGCCGGCTCGGCCCGGGCCATGGATGCGCGCAGTACGCTGCGGATGGCGACGATCAATGGCGCCAATGCATTGGGGCTGGGTGATTCCATCGGCTCGCTGGAGCCCGGCAAATGGGCGGATATCGCGTGTATCGATCTGGCGCGGGTGAATACGCAACCGGTCTACGATCCGGTCGCACAGATCGTCTATGCGGCGCAGCGTGACCAGGTCACGGACGTCTGGGTCGGCGGCCGCCAGTTGCTGACCGACGGCCGTCTGACGCGGATCGATGTGGACGACCTGCTGGCGCGGACCAGGGCGTGGAGACCCCGCATTTCATCCGACGCGGAGGCCCCGATATGAGCACAGAAACGCAGCCCAACGTCGATCTGCAGGAGATCGCCAAGTTCGACGGCCTGGCCGAGCGCTGGTGGGATCCGGACGGCGATTTCCGCCCGCTGCACGATATCAACCCTGCTCGCCTCGAGTACATCAACACGCGGGCGCCGCTGACCGGCCGGACTGTTCTGGACATCGGTTGCGGCGGCGGCATCCTCGCCGAGAGCATGGCCGCGAAGGGCGCCCGGGTCAGCGCGATCGATATGGCCGAGGCGCCGCTGGCCGTGGCGAAACTGCATCGCGCGAAAAGCGGCGTCGAGGTCGACTATCGCAAACACACCGCGGAACAGGAAGCCGCCACCGACCGCTGTTATGACGTGGTCACCTGTCTGGAGATGCTCGAACACGTGCCGGACCCTGCCTCGGTGATCAAAGCCTGCCGGGACCTTGTCCGACCCGGTGGACACCTGTTTTTCTCGACCATCAACAGGAATCCCAAGTCATTCCTGATGGCGATCGTCGGCGCTGAATACATCCTGCGACTGCTGCCCCGGGGCACGCATGAGTACGCAAAATTGATCAAGCCGTCCGAACTGGCGCGCTGGCTGCGCAGCGTCGGCCTCGAAATGGCGGAAACCACCGGTATGCACTACAACCCGTTAACCCGCATCTGTACCCTGGGCGGCAATCTGGACGTCAACTATCTGGTGCATGCGCGCCGCCCCGCCGATGACGCGTGATACCCGCACATTGCGCGCGCTGCTGCTGGACCTCGACGGCACCCTTGCCGACACGGCGCCCGATCTGGCTGCGGCCCTCAATGCAGTGCGTGTCGAAGAAGGCTTCGGGCCGCTGTCGCTGGATGAGATCCGCGGCTTTGTTTCTCACGGTGCGCCGCAGCTGGTGCGCCTGGGTTTTGGCGAGGACCTGATCGAACACGAGTTTGAGCGGCTGCGCCAGCGTCTGCTCGACCACTACAGCCAGTCGGTGTGCGCCCACACCACGCTGTTCAACGGCTTTGACGCGCTGTTGCACTCGCTGGAGGAACGCGGCCAGCATTGGGGTGTGGTCACCAACAAACCCGGCTGGTTGACCGATCCACTGATGGCGGCCCTGGGTCTGACCGCACGCGCCGGCAGTGTCGTCAGTGGTGATACGCTTGCGCAACGAAAGCCCCATCCGGCGCCGCTGCTGCACGCTGCCGCCCAAATCGGAGTCGAGGCTGAAGCCTGTATCTATGTCGGCGACGCCAGACGCGACATCGAAGCCGGGCTGGCGGCGGGCATGTATACGGTCGCGGTCCGCTGGGGCTACATCCCGCCGGGAGACAGTGCTGACGAATGGGACGCCCATCGGGTGATCGACGAACCCGGAGAATTGATGGAGTTACTGATAGACACGGACAGCGGGGCCGCGGATGGACTGGCGACAATTCCTCTCGCCTGACATCCTCGCCTGGCTGCTGCCTGCCGCCGGCGGCCTGCTGCTGGGCGTGCTGATCGCCAGCCTGATCGCGCTGCGTCGCATGGGTCTGTTGCGCACCGAGCTTGCGGTGCGCGATACCCGGATCAAGGATCAGGAGACGCTTGACCAGGAACGCGTGGTGGCGCTGCAGCGGGCGGAAGAGAAGCTAGCGGCCACCTTCGGCACGATGGCCAATCAATCGCTGCGCGACAACACCGAAAATTTCCTCAAACTCGCCCGCGAGCATCTGGGCCAGCATCAGGAAAAGGCCCGGGGCGATCTGCAGGAGCGGCAAAAAGCGATCGAGACCCTGGTCAACCCGATCCGCGAGGCACTGCAAAAAACCGAACAGCAGATCGCCGAGGTGGAAAAGGAGCGCCGCCAGGCATACGGCAGCATCCGTGAACAGCTGGCCAACATGAGCGCCGGCCAGGCCTCGCTGCAGGCCGAGACGCGCAACCTCGTCAACGCACTGCGACGACCGGAAGTGCGTGGTCAATGGGGTGAGCTGACGCTGCGGCGTCTGGCCGAGCTGGCCGGCATGGTCGAGTACTGCGACTTTTACGAGCAGGAGACTCGCGACGGCGCCGAGGGAAAGATGCGCCCGGACATGATCGTCCGCCTGCCCAACGGCCGCGAGTTGATCGTCGACGTGAAAACGCCGCTGGACGCCTATCTCAACGCGATGGAAGCCAGCGACGACGTGACCCGCGAAGCGGCGTTGATAAAACACGCTGAAAATGTCCGCGACCGCGTGCGCGAACTGTCGCTGAAATCCTACTGGGCTCGTTTTGAGCACAGCCCCGAGTTCGTGATCCTGTTCATTCCTGGCGATCAGTTCCTGGCTGCGGCTCTGCAACGTCTGCCAAATCTGCTCGAGGAGGCGTTGCATCGGAAGGTGATCCTGGCCACACCGACCAGCCTCGTCGCGCTGCTAAAAGCAGTGGCTTATGGCTGGCGACAGGTAGCGCTGGAGGAGAACGCGAAAAAGATCCAGGCCATGGGCGAGGAATTACACCGGCGTCTCGGGGTGTTTAGCGGGCATCTGGCCAAGCTCGGCCGGCAGCTCGGCTCCAGCGTCGATTCGTATAATGCCGCGGTCGGTTCGCTGGAGCGCAATGTGCTGCCCGGCGCGCGCAAGTTCTCCGAGCTCGGGGTATCCAGCCGCCGGGATATCGATGTACTCAATCCGGTGGAGAGCATGCCGAGGCGACCCGACCTGGCGGCACACGATCTGCCCGACGTATCCGCGCCGTCCGACACTGACCCGGAATGAGCCGTTTCAGTCAGGACCCGGTGCCCGCAGTAGCCGAGGGCTCCGCCGCTTATTACGCACTGTTGTACACCCCGAACGAAAAGCGCGCGGCGGTCACTGCCATGTTCGCGCTGCAGCAGGAACTTGACGAGATCACGAACCGGCGCGGCGAACCCGCAGTGGCCCAGGTCAAACTCCAGTGGTGGGATGACGAAATACGGCGCCTGGCCGCCGGCGAGCTCCGCCATCCGATCACTCAGGCCATGGTCCATCAGGCCTCCGTATCCGGGAGTCGTGAGCTGCTTCTGGAAATGGTGGCATGCACGTCCGCGCTGGGCAGGGCGCTGCAGGAGGACGCCCTGGATCGCGCGATGGAACTCGAGTGCCGTCGAAGCGCGGCGCTGATC
>JBATKC010000289.1:0-2264 GCA_049669065.1 Gammaproteobacteria bacterium | reverse complement strand
CACCGTCGCGATGATGCGCGGCAGACCTCGCCGCGGATTGTCGCCGATGACCGAGACGACCTTGACCGCCAGCGAATCCGTGTCACTGGAGACGACGTGCGCCGGCATGACGAGTGTCGTGCCGCTGACTCCCGCGAGGTCGAGATGGCTGCGCAGCGGCATGTCCGCATCGCCGGAGGAGATGGCCAGGAACGCGCGCTTCATCGCCTCGACGGCTGCCGGCATGGGCAGTGTCTGGCGGACCTGGCTGGCATTGAGGATGAGCATCGGCTGATCTTGTTTCTCTTGTGTCTCTCTTTTTCTCTTGTTTGTCTTTTTTTCTCTGGGCTTCGGGCAGTGACGGTTGTGATGCTAATCGGCGCCGGACCATAATGGCGCATCCTCAAGGAGCGCCGACGCCAGCATGAAAATCAAGCGTATCAGAGCCTACCAGGTCGATCTGCCCCTGCATGAAGGCAGCTACAAATGGTCGGGCGGAAAATCGGTCGAGGTCTTCGACAGCACCATCGTGGCCGTGGAGACCGACGACGGTGTGACGGGCTATGGTGAGGTCTGCCCCCTGGGTCCGTTCTACCTGGCCGCCTATGGCGCCGGGGTCCGGGCCGGGGTCAAGGAACTGGGGCCGCACCTGATCGGGATGGACCCGACCCGGCTCGGTGAGATCAACGACCGGATGGATCGTGCGCTCAAGGGTCATCCCTACGTCAAGACCGGGATCGACATGGCCTGCTGGGACCTGTTCGGCAAAGTCTGCGGCCAGTCGGTCTGTGAGCTGCTCGGCGGTCGCTTCGGCGACGACTTCCATCTCTATCGCGCGATCTCCCAGGACACGCCCGAGCGGATGGCCGCCAGCGTGGCGGGCTATCGCGCCGAAGGCTATCGGCGATTCCAGCTCAAGGTGGGCGCCGATCCGCTGGAGGACATCGCGCGGATTAAGGCCGTGTCCGACGTGCTCGAAGCGGGCGACCGGCTGGTCGCCGATGCGAACACCGGGTGGCTGATGCACGACGCGGCCCGGGTGGTCCGCGGTGTCCGCGATGTCGATGTCTACATCGAAGAGCCCTGCGCGAGCTACGAGGAATGTCTCTCCATCCGGCGCAGGACGGATCACCCCTTCGTGATGGACGAGTGCATGAACGGGATGCCCGCCCTGTTGCGCGCCCATGCCGACGGCGGCGCGGACGTGGTCAATATCAAGATCAGCAAGTTCGGAGGTCTGACCAGTGCGAAGCTGGCGCGGGATCTCTGCGTGTCGCTGGGGATCGCCATGACGATCGAGGACAGCTGGGGCGGCGACATCACGACGGCAGCGATCGCCTGTCTCGCCCACAGCACGCCGACGGACTACCTGTTCACGTCGACGGACTTCAACAGCTACGTCACCGTCAGCAATGCCGCCGGGGCGCCGCAACGGCAGAACGGCCGGCTGGCGGCATCCACCGAACCGGGGCTCGGGATCGCGCCGCGATTCGAGGTGATCGGGGAGCCGGTGCTCGAGGTTACCTGAAAAGGTTTCATGAGCCGCGTCGAGGTGACAGTGACCTTAATTCGATGGGTTAGGGTCACTGTCACCTTTTCCAACACTATAGTTGCGACCAGACGCCCTGACAGCACGATTCGGGTCGCCCCGGCATCCCGGGTCGCCTATTCTTGTCCGCTCGTCACTGGGAGCGACCATGTCTTTTCAAATTCACGCCCTGTCTCCTGCTCCGTTCGCGCCGCTATTCGCCATGTCGGACGATGAGTTGCGAAGCCGCCGCGCCACGCGGATCACTGTGGACGCCAAACCCGGGTGCCCTTGCCGGGTCAGCCTCGCTGACGCGGAGATCGGCGAAACGGTGATCCTGGTCAATTTCGAGCATCAACCCGCCGATTCGCCCTATCGGGCCAGCCATGCGATCTTCGTACGCGAACATGCCGGACAGGCTTTCCCGGCTGTCGGGAGTGTGCCCGAGGCGCTGGCTTCCCGGCTGATCTCGGTCCGGGCGTTCGATGACAAACACTTTCTGGTCAACGCGGATGTGGTTGACGGCTCACGTTTGAGCGAATCGATCCCGGCGATGTTCCAGGATCCCGAGGTCGCCTATTTGCATCTTCATCACGCAAAACCCGGCTGCTTTGCCGCGCGGGTCACACGCGCCTGATCAGGAAAATAGACCTGACACCTTTCTAAGGAGGCTGCATGACTACCATCAACGACGACCGACGACTCGCCCTCGTCACCGGGACCAGCTCCGGTATCGGCGCCGCCCTGGCGGCGGCAC
>JBATKC010000288.1:0-9837 GCA_049669065.1 Gammaproteobacteria bacterium | reverse complement strand
GCGCAGGCCACGCGGCCCTGAACCTCAGCTGGACCGACCTGGTCCACAAGCGCATCCGACTGACTCAGGTCGAGTTGCGTGACGCCGTGCTGGAGATCCGGCGCACCGAATCCAACCGCTGGCTGATCGGCACCATCGTGCTTGGCGCCCAGGAGGCGGTGGAGGAAGTCGAACAGACTGAGGCGGAGTCCGGCTGGGAATTCGGCATTGATCTGCTGCTGTTCGAAGACGTCTCGATCGACTACCGCGACCCGATCATCGCCCGGGAATTCGTGGTCGACCGTGCGTCTCTGCGTGATTTCGCCACCTGGGACCCGGATCAGGTCACGCAACTGGCTATCGCACTGTCCTCCGGGGAAGCCCGTCTCGAGGCATCCGGTGGCGCGCGGCCGTTTGCCGATACCTTCGATCTTGATCTGAGGGTCGAGGGCAAGAAACTGGATGCAGCGGGTCTGGATGCGCTGCTGGAGCAGATTGGCGTGACGTCAGTCCAGGGCATGCTGGCGACCGATTTCCGCATCAAGCTTGTCGCGCCGCCAGCGGACGCCGATATGTCGGTGACCGTCACCGGCTCGCTGGAACTCGAGGACTGGGAGGTCGTCCGTCCGACGGATCGATTCGCTGTGAGCGGTCTGGTCTGGGATGGCAGCATTGACATGCGCATCGGCGCCGAAGCGTCGAGCATCGACACGGACGGCGAACTGTCCGTCGCGACGGGCGCTGCGAGTCTCACCGATCCGGGGCTGGCGCTTGAGCTGGAACGATTTGGCTGGCGCGGCAAGCTCGTGCACACCGGCGGCGGAGATTCGAGCGCGATATCGGGTTCGGGCGACATCGAGCTTGCCGACCTGGTCACCGAGCTGGGCGTGGCAGATCCGGGATCAGCCGACGGCGCAGAAGCCACCCGTGTTCGTCTGGCATCGCTGGACCTCAGCGCCGCTCAGCTTGACCTGAAACTCATCGCGGACCAGATCGATGCGGCATGGGAGGGGACGCTGCAGCTGGAAGACCTGGGGCTGGATTCGAAACCGTCGCGGCTGAACCTGACATCTCTGGATTGGGACGGCGCGGTGACCGCCGGGGTGAGCGAGCAGAGCCAGGTGATGGTGTTTGACGGCGGGCTGGATGCTGCGGGTCTGGGTTTCCGGGACAGTGTGAGCCAGCTGGACGCGTCGCTCGAGTCGCTGCAATGGGAAGGGCGCGCCGAAGCTCAGGGAACGGATGGCTGGCGCGTCGATGCCGGCGGCGAGATCGCCGCGCGTGAGCTTGGCGCCGGTTATCAGGGACAACAGCGGAGGTTCTTGACCGTGTCGGCGCTGCGCGCCGCGTTGGCGGATGCACGACCCGGCCAGATGGTCTCCCTGGGCGCGGTGGACCTCGTCGAGGTGGATTTGATCGAGCGCGAGCCGGCAGATGACGGTGAGTCATCTCATGTGGTGTCGCTGGCGAAAATCGATATCGACGGAATCGGTATCGCCGCTGACGCGCTTATCCTGGGCGAGGTGATCCTGGAGGATCTCCAGATGTGGCTGGAGCGCGCCCGGGACGGCACGCTCGAGACCCAGGCATTGACGGGTGATGCTGCCCAAAGCCAGGGCACCGGCGAGTCTGCCGCCGACCGGCGGCCTGGCGAGTCGGCCGGGGAGAGCGAAGACGCGGGCATGGTCATGAGCCTGGCCGGTCTCAAGACCGGCGGCGAAACCCGTCTGGTTTACATGGATCGTTCGGTAAAGCCGGCCGCGCGTCTGGAGCTTGCGCCGCTGGAGGTCGAGATAGGAACGATAGATGCCGCCGCTCCGGACAGCGACACGCCGATCAGATTCACCGCTGCCAACGGCCGCTACGGCAAGATCGTATTCGAAGGACAGATGCGCCCACTGAGCACGGAGACGTTTGTCAATGGCGAGGGCACGATCAAGGATCTCAACATGATCCGGCTGGATGGCTACGCGCGGCGGGCGATCGGGTATGCCATCAAGAGTGGCACCTTGAGCGCAGATGTCCGCGTCGATCTGCAGAACCAGCGTCTGGACTCAGCGGCGGATCTGACCATCCGCAAGCTCGAGATCGACCCGCTGAAACCCGAGGAGCAGGACGAGTTTTCCACCGAGCTCGGCGTGCCGCTGGAAACTGCACTCGGACTGCTGGAGGACGATGAGGCCACCATCCGTCTGAACGTACCCTTGCAAGGCGAGCTGTCCGATCTGTCCGTGGGTGTCGGCGATGCGGTGCGCCTGGTGATGAAGAAGGGCCTGATGGCAGGCATGAGGACGGCAGCGACGACCTACTTCGCGCCGCTATGGCCGGCGCTGGCCGCCACCAAGCTGTTCGCGGCGGCATCGAAACTGAGATTCCGTCCGGTCACGTTTGCGCCGGGCGCCACAGCACTTGAACCGGAACAGGACGCATATCTGCAGCAGATGGCGCCGCTGATGCAGAAACGGCCCAAGGTCAGTCTGACCCTGTGTGGTCGCGCGGTGGCAGCCGACCGTGCCGTGCTCTATCCGGATGCCGGCGGCGAACTGGATGACAAGCAGCGCGCGGCCATGGCCGATCTGTCACGGAGTCGCCACGAGGCGGTCAAGGACCGTCTGATCGAGGCGGGTATCGACAGTGCCCGACTGGTGACCTGTACACCCGAAGCCAGTCCGGCGGACGAAGGGCTGCCGCGGGTCGATTTCGGTGTCTGACCCGGCACCGATTTGACCGGCGGCACCCCGCGTTCCTAGACTCGGCCGCTTGCGGCCCGGCAGGGCCATGCGGAGAAGGCCTGTGGCTGACAGTCGAGGATTGAGTCCCAAGGCATACGTGCCGCTTGAGCCCGGAGAGCGATATCCGCCCTACGTTCCTGCGGCGGCCGACACCACCGAGTTCACCCTGAAGGCCATCCTCCTTGGCATCCTGTTCGGCATCGTGTTCGGCGCCGCCAATGCCTATCTCGGTCTGCGCGCGGGCCTTACGATAAGTACTTCGATCCCGGTGGCGGTGATGACCGTCGCGGCATTCCGTGCCTTGCGCAGCGTCGGTCACCCGGGCTCGCTGCTCGAGGCCAACCTGTCCCAGACTGTCGGTTCCGCATCGAGCTCGGTGGCCAGCGGCGTGATCTTTACCCTGCCGGCGCTGTTCTTGTGGGGACTCTCGCCGGGCCTGCTGCAGATGACCGTTCTGGCGATGAGCGGCGGTCTGATCGGCGTGTTGTTCATGATCCCGTTGCGGCGGTTCTTGATCGACCGCGAGCACGGCAAGCTCCCGTACCCCGAGGGTACGGCCTGCGCCGAGGTGCTGGTGGCGAACGAAATCGGCGGCAGCCGGGCCCGCTTCGTGTTCTACGGGCTGGCCGCCGGCGCAGCGTTCAAGTTCATCACTTCATGGATCAAGGTCATCCCCGATCACCTGACCTTGAAGATCCCTTTTTTGCGCAAGGGCGAACTCGGCATGGACGTATCCGCGGCCTTGTTTGGTGTCGGCTATATCCTCGGGCCGCGGATCGCGGCGATCATGGTGGGCGGCGGCCTGCTGTCATGGCTGGTCATCATCCCGGGGATCGACTGGTGGGGTGCGGAGCGGACACTGCCGCTCTACCCGGAGACCGTCAACATGATCCGCGACATGAGCGCGAGCCAGATCTGGACCCGCTATGTGCGCTATATCGGCGCGGGTGCGGTGGCCACCGCCGGCATCCTGACTCTGATCCGGAGTATGCCGCTGATGGTCGAGAGTTTCCGCGTCGGTGCCGAACAGCTCCGTTCCCGGGTCGGCGCCGGCGAAGCGCAAGCGCTGCCGCGTACCGACCGTGATCTGTCGCTGCTGGCCGTCGGCGCCGGGGTGATTGTCGTCGCTCTGGTGCTGGCCATCGTGCCGGCCGGATTCTCGACGCTCGGCAGCGTGCTGGCGCGTGCGCTGGCCGCGGCCTGTGTGGTCGTGTTTGCGTTCTTTTTCGTCACCGTGGCCTCGCGCATCGTCGGTCTGGTCGGCGTCACCAGCAACCCGACCAGTGGCATGACCATCGCCGCCTTGCTCGGCACGTCCGGGATCTTCCTGCTGCTCGGCTGGACCGATATGGCGGGCAAAGCCGCGGCGCTGACGGTGGGTTGTGTGGTCGCCATCGCCGCGTCGATCGCCGGTGATACCTCGCAGGATCTGAAGACCGGGTTTCTGCTCGGCGCGACGCCAGCCCGGCAACAGACCGGCGAGCTGATCGGTGTATTGAGTTCCGCCACGTTTGTCTGTCTCGCGGTGTTGCTGCTGGCCAAGACCTTCGGCTTTGGCAGCGCTGAATTGCCGGCGCCCCAGGCGACCTTGATGAAACTGGTTATCGACGGTGTCATCGATCAGTCGCTGCCCTGGGGGCTGGTCTCGCTGGGCGTGATCATCGCCTTCGCCTGCGAATTGTTGCGCATCCCGTCGCTGCCGTTTGCGGTCGGTGTGTACCTGCCCGTGTCCACGATGACGCCGCTGTTTTTTGGCGGTCTGATCCGTTTGTGGATGGAGCGGCGTTCGCCCGACGCGCATACTTCGGAGGTGCGGCGCGAGCGCGGCATCTTGCTGGGCAGTGGATTTGTCGGTGGTGAAGGGCTGCTGGGTGTGGGGCTTGCTGGCGCCGCATTCATGCTGGGACGGCGTCCGGAGGGCGTCGGCACCGATTGGATCGGCGCCCCGTGGCTGGTGCCGCTGGTGGGCCTTTTCGCCTTTGTGGCCTTCGCGACCTGGTTCTTCAGATCGGTCTCACAACCGCTCGGGGAGGACGATAAACCGGCCTCGGAGCCATAAGACCATGGCGCTAAAGGGAATCCGGCGATAAAGTGGGGGTTCGGCCGGCATAGCAGCGGACCTGGGATTCCATGGAACAACTCGAAAGCCTCGACTCCGCATTCCTTTATCTGGAGACGCGCAACGCGCCGATGCATATCGGCAGCGTACAGCTCTATGAGTGCGTAGAGCCGGTATTCGATTTTGCCCGTTATCGTGAACTGATCCGGTCCCGCTTGCCGTTGTCGCCGGTGTTCCGTCGCCGCGCCGTGCGGGTTCCGATGAACCTCGGTCGCCCATATTGGGTGGAAGACCCGAATTTCGATCTGGACCTGCATCTCGAGCACGTCAGCCTGCCTGGGCCCGGCGGTTGGAAGGAATTGCGCGCGCTGGCCCAGGATCGGTTCTCGTCGCCGCTAGATCCGCATCGGCCACTGTGGTCGATGACCTTTGTCGAGGGAGTGGACGGGATTTCGTCGCTGCCACCGGGATCGTTCGCGGTGATTTCAAAGATACATCACGCTGCCGCCGACGGCATGGGTGGCGTGGATCTGTTCTCGGCCTTGTGGGACCCGTCGCCCGACGGACGCAGCAGGCTGCCACGGGATCGCTGGAAACCGGAGACACTGCCGCGACGGACCGGCCTGATCGGACGGACGGTGAGTCATCTGGTGGGTCAGCCGGCGGCGCTGGCGCGCTCGGCCGGTGCGCTGGTCAGGGGCAGTGTCAGTATCGGCCGGGAATTATTGACCGGTGACAAACAGAGTCCGCGGCTGTTGTTTAACGCGCCGCGCACGCGCTTTAACCGCACCATCGAGACCCAGCGCAGTTTTGGCGGCATCACGCTGCCGCTGGCGGGCGTCAAGGCGATCAAGAATCGTGTCGAGGGCGCTACCGTCAACGACGTGGTGCTGGCGGTATGCTCGGGTGCGCTACGCACCTATCTGAAGGACCATGACGAGCTGCCCGACGATCCGCTTATCGCGATGGCGCCGATCTCGGTGCGCGAAGACATGGATCGCGGCACCAACCGGGTCTCCGCTATGCTGGTCAGCCTGGCGACCAATGTGCGCGATCCGCAGCGCCGTCTGCGCGGCATCCTGCAGAGCACGCAAGACAGCAAGGCATACACGCGGGCGATCGGTGCGGCGACGCTGACCGACTCCACCCAGGTGGTGCCGTTCTCGCTGGCGACCGCCGCCTCGCGGCTCTATAGCCGCATGCATGTGGCCAGCTATCATCGGCCGCCGTTCAATCTGATCATCACCAATGTGCCGGGTCCGCGCATGACGCTGTATCTGGGCGGGGCGAAGATGGTCAACGTGTTCGGCATGGCGCCGGTGCTCGATGGCCTCGGCATGATCGTCGTCGTGGTCAGCTATGACGACAAGCTGACCATCAGCGTCAACGCCTCGCGCCATTTGTTGCCCGATATCGACGTGTTGCTGAAGCACCTGCTCAGCGCCTACGACGAACTCGAGAGCGTCACTGGCGAGTCAGCGAAGACGACTGTCAAACGGGCAGGGCGGGGCAAGCGGGTCCGCGCGGCCGACGACAGAGGTAAAAGAGCAAGCCGTGCCAGGTCCGCGGGCAAAAGCGGCAAAAAGGCGAAGAAAAAAGATGCGGGCCGCGGCGGCAAGAAAGCTGCTGCCCCCGGGAAGGCTGCGGCTGCCGGGAAGACAGCGAAGAAACGCCGCTCCAAAGGCGCCGCGCGGAGCGCCCGCTCTTGAGCGCGTCAGCCGAGACGGTACGCAGACCGTCCTGGCTGTTACAGCTGCTGGAAGCGCGCGCGATCCCCGAATTGGGCGCCTTCGCGTCCTGCTACCCGCTGCTGCGCATGGCGCCCCGTGGTGATGGACATCCGGTGCTGGTGCTGCCTGGTTTCCTGACCACCGGCGCCTCGACCTTTCCGCTGCGTCATTTTCTCAAGGCACTCGGCTACAAAGGGCACCGCTGGAAATTGGGGCGCAACCTCGGACCGGTCGGCGCCAAGGAATACGAGGTGCTCCATCGGCTCAAGGAATTGCGACATCGCTACGGTCGCAAGGTGAGTCTGATCGGCTGGAGTCTGGGCGGGCTTTATGCCCGCGAGCTTGCCTGGATCGCGCCCGATGACGTGCGCATGGTGATCACCCTCGGCAGCCCGTTCCGGCATCACAAGTCGACCTCGGTCACCTGGCTGTATGAAGACCTGAGCGGCCAGGAAGAAACGCACATGGACGAGGTGATCCAGCATCGCATGGATCAGCCGCCGCCGGTGCCGAGCACCGCGATCTATTCGCGCACGGATGGCGTCGTGCCGTGGCGGGCCTCGGTCGAGCGTAGCGGAACCCACGCGGAGAACATCCGCGTCGAGAGCAGTCACTGCGGTCTGGGTCACAATCCGCTCGCGCTGTGGGCGATCGCCGATCGTCTGGCGCAGGCGGAGGACAGCTGGCGGCCGTTCAAACGTAGCGGTTGGCGGCGTTTTTTCTACCCGCAGCCCGACGCGATCTGAGCGGCTCTTTCAGGCACGATGACTCGTGCCGACAGCGGCTAGCGTTGCCCGGATGGCACCTTGTGGGCATGCCCCCCGGCGATGGGCGGCGGACCGGCCCCGGCCATGTCCGGCTCGGTGGGATAGCCCATGTCCTCCTCCGGGACCGAAGGCTCCAGCTCCGCAGCGTGTCGGCGATAAAACCACTTGATCCAGAATGGCGCGACCAGCGTGGTGTAGGCGATCACCAGGATCAGCACATCGTAGATGCCGCCACCGAGCAGACCCGAGTCGCGGCCCAGCTCGGTAAAGACCAGACCCACTTCACCACGCGGCACCATACCCATGCCGATCACGACCCGCCGCGGTCCGGCTTCGGAGATAAGCATCGCGCCGGCAAACTTGCCGACAATGGCCACCACCAGCATGACCAGCGAGAAGCTCCAGATAAAACCGGAACCCCAGTCGACCAGCTGCAGATTGAGTGACAGACCGATCTGGACAAAAAAGATCGGCGTAAACAGACGCACGATGGGCTTCATCTGATCCCGGATCAGGTCGGCAAAGCCCGGGTCGGCGGCTAGCGCGACGCCAAATGGCAGGAAGAAGCGTCGTGAAAGAGCCAGGCCGGCAGCGAACCCGCCGAGCAGTTCCGGCGCGCCCATAAAATGGGCCATGCCCGAAAACACCAGGACCAGCGCCACCATCGCTGTCGGGATCAGACCGGGCACGCCGCTCGAGGTCTCGAAGCGATGGATCAGATAGGAAATCACCTTGGCTGCGGCCGGGGCGATCATAAAGAACACGCTGACAAATAACGCGATACGCAAGGCATTGGTCCAGGCCACTTCGCCGACGACCGCAAACTCGTAAAGCAGCGCCAGCAGGATCACGCCCATCACATCGTCGAGTACGGCTGCGCCGAGGATGATCTGGCCCTCGATGCTGTGTCGTCGCCCCAGATCGGTGAGCACACGGACAGTGATACCGATACTGGTCGCGGTCAGCGTGCCGCCCAGCACCAGCGATGCCAGCACCGGCAGATCGAAGGTGTAATGGGCGACGCCGTAACCCAGCGCGAAGGGGAGGATGAAGCCCCCGATGGCGACGATCAGGGACTTCGCGCCCGCGTGCACCAGGCGATTGACGTCGGCGTCAAGACCGACCTCGAACAGCAGCAGGATGATGCCGATCTCGGCCAGCAGATGTAGCATCTCGGAGGTTTCGAGCAGGCCGAGCAAGGAGGGCCCGAG
The DNA here is from genome assembly GCA_049669065.1 of Gammaproteobacteria bacterium. Classification (GTDB taxonomy): domain Bacteria; phylum Pseudomonadota; class Gammaproteobacteria; order Steroidobacterales; family XN24; genus CAMYOC01. The sequence continues at coordinate 1,359 of JBATKC010000288.1, read as the reverse complement.
CACGATGCCGGCCATCAACTCACCGATGACCGGCGGCATACCCCAGCGCACCGCAAGTTCGCCAAAGATGCGGGCGGCCATCAGCACCACGGCCAACTGGAGCAGGAAGACATGAACTTCCATTGACTAACTATATACGCCGGGTCCGAACTTTTCCGGCGCGGCACACCGGCCGAAGAAGTCGACGTTGGCGACGACCGGATATGGCGTCGCGGCGGCGTGATCGGGTCTGCCAGGGAACAACGAAGAGGTTGGGCTGGATAGACTGGGCGGGGACGGACGGGAAAAGCCGGCCCCAACCGGCAGCCGCACATCCGGGCCCGTTCCGTCGAGTTATGTGCCGTTCCCTGGCAAGTTCACGCTGTTTGGTTTGCCGGCGGGGGCAGGTCCGGGATGCAGGCTAACCCCGGCCGACATGGATTTATTGTCTTTTGAGGACGTTTGGTGGCCGGATCAGCCCAAAAAGGGGCCAGATTTGGAGAATCTCTATGGGTTACGCTGATCCGGCCGGCGGGACCCCCCGGCAGCTTGCTAGGCCAGGAACCGATCCCAGGCGACAAAACCCCAGACTACAGCCAGCAGCAGCAGACTGATCAAGCCCGCGGCGGAACCGAGGTCCTTTGCCCGTCCGGACAGTTCATGGATCTCGGGCCCGATGCGATCGACGATGGCCTCGATGGCCGAATTGACCGCTTCGACGATCAGGGCCAGCAGACAGGCAGCGATCAGCAGGGCCTGTTCCGGCAGATCCCGCCCAAGCCAAAACGCGGCCGGGATCAGCACGAGGCACAACACCACTTCCTGCCGGAATGCCGCTTCATGCGTCCACGCGGCTTTCAGCCCCTGGCGGGCGTAGCCAAACGAGAGCCAGACGCGTTTGATTCCACTGTGCCCCGGCTTGGGCATAAGTTTCTCCATTCGCCCGCATGAGCGGTTCCTTTTGCTCGCGGGATGATACTTGGGCCGGTCCCGCCGTGCCATCGGGCTGCGGCGACCGAACGTCTTCCGGGGATGCGGCCCAAGATTGTCCACCGCGGGGAAATTTCCTCAGATGGGGTATTTACCCCATGCCGTTTTTGATCCCCGTCATCGCCCCGGATCGTGTGGTCTGGAGAATATTGCGCAAGGTCTAAATTAGTACTCACTAAATAGGAATCGTTCGCAGCAGCCGACAGCACCATGAGCACCGGCACACCATTCCCCCAAGTTTCGGTGAGGCACCCACCGGTTTCCGCTCTCTGCGGCTCGAACCCCATCGGCCGCGTCGGCTGCTGCGAATTCTCTCTTTGTATCCCGGATTTATTCCGGATGTGCCGTCCTCTCCCTCCGGCCGGCCCGTCCATCGGCAAACTTGTAACC